>NZ_JAIRBP010000032.1:0-42769 GCF_021151495.1 Halomonas sp. IOP_31
TCCAGCAGGCGCTGTTGCAGGTACTGACGCCGCTCTTCGATCCGGATTTCTCCGAGTCGAGCTACGGTTATCGCCCGAAGCGCAGCGCCCAACAGGCGGTAAGGGCGATGAAGGCCCACGTTGAAGAGGGCCGCCGCTGGGTGGTCGATCTCGACCTGGAAGCGTTCTTCGATCGAGTGAACCACGATCTGCTGATGGCGCGGATCGCACGCCGCGTCCGCGACAAGCGAGTGTTGCGCCTGATCCGCCGCTATCTGAAAGCCGGTATGCTCCAACATGGTCTGCCCATGCCGCGTACGGAAGGTACGCCCCAGGGTGGGCCACTCAGCCCGTTGCTGGCGAATATCCTGCTGGACGACATGGATAAGGAACTGGAGCGCCGCGGGCATCGTTTCTGCCGCTACGCCGACGACATGCAGGTCTATGTCGGCAGTCGACGGGCGGGAGAGCGGATCATGGCCAGCCTGAGCGTTTTCCTCGAGGGCTCGCTCAAGCTCAAGGTCAACCGCGACAAGAGCGCGGTGGACCGGCCGTGGCACCGCGGGTATCTGGGCTATACGCTGACCCGGCACAAGCAACCGAAGCTGACGCTGGCCAAGGCCAGCCTGCAACGCTTGATGCAGCGGGTTCGTGAGATCCTGCGCCGAGGCAGAGGCCGCAACATCCGTCGTGTTGTCGAAGAACTGGCACCGACCCTGCGAGGTTGGGCCAGCTACTTCCGCTGCGTCGATGTGAAACGGCCTCTGGAAGCGCTGGATGCCTGGATCCGGCGGCATCTTCGTTGTCTTCTCTGGCGGCAATGGAAACGTGTTTATCCTAGGGCCAAACGCCTGATGACACTTGGCTTGCCGGAGAAGAGGGCGTGGCAATCAGCGGCTAACGGACGTGGCCCTTGGTGGAATGCAGGAGCGCTGCACATGCGGCACGCCCTCCCCAATAAGTGGTTCACGCAACAGGGGCTGATCTCGGTGCTGGATACAACCCAACGGCTCAGCCTTCATTCATGAACCGCCGTATACGGAACCGTATGTACGGTGGTGTGGGAGGACAGCGAGGGTGGCCTCGCCTCCTACCCGATTGGCTGAAGCCGGCGGTCAATGAACGACCCTCAACAAGGCTTATGCCTGTAAGCCGGTCGAGTCGGACAAGGCGGGACGGCATTACGGTAAAACGCTGAAACAAGGCAGGCAATGGTCGCGCTCGCCCGCTGGCGTTGGTAGCGTCAGGCGCTGCGCCGTAGAATGTCACGCAAGCGATCGGCGGTAATCCGGAACGCGGTACGTTGCAACGATGCGGTACGTTGCAACGATGCGGTACTTTGCAACATAGGAGCGGTAATGACTCTCGATGTAGTGATCCTGGCGGCGGGCCAGGGGACACGGATGCGCTCGGCACGGCCCAAGGTACTGCACGAGCTGGCGGGCAGGCCACTGATCGATCATGTCATCGCCACCGCCTCGAGCCTGGAGGACGCGCGTCTGCACGTGGTGATCGGCCACGGCGGCGAGCAGGTCCGCGAGGCGCTCGCCGACGCCGAGGTTAATTTCGTCGTCCAGGCCGAACAGAAGGGCACCGGCCATGCCGTGGTCCAGGCGCTCGAGGGGCTCGGCGATGGCAAGGTGCTGATACTCTACGCCGACGTGCCGCTGATTCGCCGTGACACGCTGGCGGCGCTGCTCGAGCGGGTCGGCGAGCAGTGCATGGGCCTGCTCACCGTCGAGCTGAACGAGCCCGCCGGCTACGGGCGCATCAAGCGTGACGCCGACGGCGAGGCGGTGGCGATCGTCGAGCACAAGGACGCCAGCGCCGAGGAGCGCGCCATTGGCGAATGCAATACCGGGATCATGGCGATGACGGCCACCCACCTGCGGCGCTGGTTGCCGCAGCTCTCGGCGGATAACGCGCAGGGCGAATACTACCTGACCGACGTGATCGCCATGGCCGCCGCCGAAGGCACGGCGATCGCCACCACCCAGCCCGGCTCGCCCGGCGAGGTCGAGGGCATCAACGACCGCGTCCAGCTGGCGCGCCTGGAGCGCGTCTATCAGGCCGGCGAGGCCGAGCGGTTGATGCGCGAGGGCGTGGCGCTGGCCGATCCGGCGCGCCTCGACGTGCGCGGCGAGCTGGTCTGCGCCTCTGACGTCGCCATCGACGTCGGCTGTGTCTTCGCGGGTCGCGTCGAGATAGCCGGTGACGTGAGGGTGGGACCTTACTGCGTGATCCGCGACAGCCGCATCGGCCCGGGCAGCGTGATCGAGGCGCATAGCGTGATCGATGGCGCGGTGATCGGCGGCGATAGCCAGATCGGCCCGTTCGCGCGGCTGCGTCCCGGTACGCAGCTGGCGCGCGGCGCCAAGGTCGGCAACTTCGTCGAAACCAAGAACGCCACGCTCGGCGAGGGCGCCAAGATCAACCATCTCAGCTACGTCGGCGACGCGCGGCTGGGCCGTGGCGTCAATGTAGGCGCCGGCACCATCACCTGCAACTACGACGGCGCCAACAAGCACCGTACCGAGATCGGCGATCATGCCTTCATCGGCTCCAATACCGCGCTGGTGGCGCCGGTGTCGGTGGGCGCGGGGGCGACCGTGGGGGCCGGTTCCACGATCAGCAAGGATGTCGAGGCCGGCGCGCTGGCACTGGCGCGCGGCCGGCAGATCAGCAAGCCCGACTGGGCGCGGCCGCACAAGTCGCCCAAGCGCGATCATTGAAGGAGTAGCGAACATGTGTGGAATCGTTGGCGCCGTTGCCGAGCGCAACGTGCAGGAAATCCTGCTCGAAGGTCTGCGACGGCTCGAGTATCGAGGCTATGACTCGGCGGGCGTGGCGGTGCTGTCCGACGATGCGCGGCTCAATCGCCAGCGAGCGATCGGCAAGGTCGCGGCACTCGAGCAGCGCCTGCACGAGGCGCCGCTGATCGGTACGGTGGGTATTGCCCATACCCGCTGGGCGACCCATGGTCGGCCCAACGAGGAGAATGCCCATCCCCACCAGTCCGGCGAGAGTCTGGCGGTGGTGCACAACGGCATCATCGAGAACTTCGAGTCGCTCAAGCACGAGCTCGAGGGCCAGGGTTACGTCTTCACCTCGCAGACCGACACCGAGGTCGTCGCGCATCTGCTGGCGCGCGAATTCAATCGTACCCAGGACCTGCTCGCGGCGGTGCAGACGGTGGTCGCGACCCTCGATGGCGCCTACGCACTGGCGGTCGTCCACAGGGCCCAGCCCGACGTGATCGTCGGCGCCCGCCAGGGCAGCCCGCTGGTCGTCGGGGTCGGCATCGGCGAAAGCTTTCTGGCATCGGACCCGATGGCCTTGCTGCCGGTCACGGACCGCTTCATCTACCTTCAGGAAGGCGATGTCGTGCGCATCGCACGCGGCAAGCCGGTAGCCGTCTTCGATCGTCGTGGCGAGCATCAGCAGCGCAGCGTGCAGACCTACGAGCATGGCGACGGCACGGTCACCAAGGGCGGCTATCGGCATTTCATGCTCAAGGAGATCCACGAGCAGCCGCAGGTCATCGCCGCCGCGCTGGAAGGCCGGCTCAGCGAGCGTCACGCGCTGGTCAAGAGCTTCGGCAGCGAGGCCGAAGCGGTGTTCGCCGAAGCCCGCCAGATCCATATCATCGCCTGTGGCACCAGCTATCACGCCGGGCTGGTGGCACGCTATTGGCTGGAAAGATACGCCGGCATCCCCACCCAGGTCGAGGTCGCTTCGGAGTACCGCTACCGTCGGGTCGTGGTTCCCGAGGGCACGCTGTTCGTGACCCTCTCGCAATCCGGTGAAACCGCCGACACGCTGGCCGCCCTGCGCTTCGCTCGTGAGCGCGGTTACCTGGCCAGCCTGGCGATCTGCAACGTGCCGGGCAGTTCGCTGGTACGCGAGTCGGATCTGACGCTGATGACGCATGCCGGCCCGGAAATCGGCGTGGCCTCGACCAAGGCATTCACCACCCAACTGGTCGCGCTGATGCTGTTGACGCTATCGCTGGGACGATTGCGCGGCATGGACGAAACCCGCGAGAGCGAGATCGTCCAGGCCCTGCATGGCTTGCCCCAGGCCATCTCCCAGGTGCTTGGCCTGGACGGCGCCATCGAGGAACTGGCCATGGCCTTCGCCGAGAAGGAACATGCGCTGTTCCTGGGTCGCGGTGCGCACTTCCCGATCGCCCTGGAGGGTGCGCTCAAGCTCAAGGAAATTTCCTATATCCACGCCGAAGCCTACCCGGCCGGCGAGCTCAAGCACGGTCCGCTGGCACTGATCGACAGCGACATGCCGGTGATTTCCGTGGCGCCCAACGACGAGCTGCTCGAGAAGCTCAAGTCCAACCTTCAGGAGGTTCGTGCCCGCGGCGGCGAGCTGTTCGTGTTTGCCGACGAGGCGGTCGCCCTGGAAGAGTCGGAAGGCATCAACGTGATGCGGCTTGCGCATATCGACGAGGCGCTGGCACCGATCCTCTACACCGTGCCGCTGCAGCTGCTCTCCTATCATGTCGCCGTGCTCAAGGGCACCGACGTCGATCAGCCGCGCAACCTGGCCAAGTCGGTTACCGTCGAATAGACCGGCCTGATAACAGGCTGCAACTGTGAGATGAAAACAAAGTGTCATCCTTGAAAATAGAGAGTCATCTTCCGGTGATGACAAGGTGGCGTAGCCCGGCTAAAATGTAGCCACAATGTAGCCACGAAAGATAGGAGAGAAAACCATGAGTGCTGATACCGTGGTCCGAGCCCGCATCGACAGCGAAACCAAAGAGCGCGCCACCGCTGCCCTAGAGGCCATGGGCCTGTCCGTGTCCGACGCCATCCGCCTGCTGATGCTGCGAATCGCCGACGAAAAGCGCCTGCCGTTTGCCGTGCAGGTGCCAAACGCCACTACGGCCAAGGCTCTGGACGAGCTGGAAGCCGGCAAGGGCAAGCGCTTTGATAGCGCGGATGCGCTGTTCGAGGACCTGGGCATCTGATGCTAACCCCAGTCCGTTCCAGCCAGTTCAAGCGAGATGTAAAGCGGGTCCAGAAGCGCGGCAAGGACTGCTGTGCCGTCCTGACGCCCAGTATGGCATAGCTCAACCTGGCAATGCCGCTTGACGAATCAGAGTTGTTCACTATGATTAACTTTTAATCACTTTGAATCACTTTGAAACAGGGGAATCATGATGGTCGCCACCGCCAAAACCCGATCCGTTACCGCTCATGTCCCTGTTGAACTGGCCGAGCGAGTCGATGAAATTGCCGATCGTCTGGAGCGCTCCAGGAACTGGATCGTCAAACAAGCCCTGGCTGCCTGGCTCGACCAGGAAGAGGAACGCAGCCGCCTGACTCGTGAGGCGCTGGCCGATGTGGATGCCGGTCGTGTCATCGACCATCAGGCCGTGCAGGCCTGGGCCGACAGCCTGAGTGCCGACACCCCGCTGCCAGTGCCGCGTTGATGGAATTGAAGTGGACGAGCAAGGCCCTATCTGATCTGGCACGCCTCTACGCGTTCTTGGCCTCGGCGAACCGGATCGCAGCGGCCCGCACGGTGCAGCAGCTCACAGCTGCTCCGACCATCCTGTTGACCAACCCGCGCATAGGCGAGCAGTTGGAAGAGTTCAAGCCGCGTGACGTGCGGCGGATTCTGGTCGGCCATTACGAGATGCGCTACGAGATCATGTATTCCACCATCTATCTGCTACGCCTGTGGCATACCCGCGAGGACCGCTAGCCCGGATATTTCATCAGGTGCCGTGATGATCGCGCAGATAATGGGTTTCACAGAGGTTTTTCCGATTGAGTACCGTACCCGGGGTGTACGGTCGAGTGAGAAAAAATCGGCTTGGACGGCGAACGCGTTCAACGCGCTCTGGGCATCAATACCCACAGCTGTCCGGGCTGCTTCATGCGCCCGGCATTTTCGCCGGCTTCGTCGCCGTAACCCCAGAAGAAATCGGCCCGTACCGAGCCCTTGATGGCGCTGCCGGTGTCCTGGGCGACCATCAGGCGCCTCAGCGGCTCCTCGGAGAGCGGCTGCGTGGTGGCCAGGAATACCGGTGCCCCCAGCGGAATGCGCGAAGGGTCGACGGCGAGGCTGCGCTGCGAAGTCAGCGGCACGCCCAGTGCGCCGACCGGGCCTTCGCTGGTGGCCTGGGGATCGATGCCTCGCGACTGGAAGAACACCATGCGTGGATTGACGTCGAGGGCGCTTTCGACCTGCTGCGGGTTACGCCGCGCCCAGTCGCGTATGCCGGCGAGCGTTGCCTCGCCGGGGGTGATTTCGCCGCGCTCGATCAGCGCCCGGGCGAACGAGCGGAACGGCTGGTTGTTGGTGCCGGCAAAGCCCACTCGCATCACGCCGCCCTCGGCCAGTTCGATGCGTCCCGATCCCTGAATCTGCAGGTAGGCGGCTTCTACCGGGTCGTCGACCCAGACCAGTTCCTGACCACGCAGGACCCCTGAGGCCATAATCTCGGCGCGTGGTGGGCGAGTCCTGTCGGGGTCTTGCGCCCAAGCCGCAGGCAGGCGGTAGAGCGGTACCTGATAACGGTCATGACGCTGGAGCGAACCTTGCAGGCGCGGCTCGTAATAACCGGTGATCGTACCGGTGGTCGAGCCGTCGTCGTTGATCATCAGATAAGGCGCGAAGCGCCGCTCGAAGAAGCGGGTGATGGCGCGATTGTCGAGCGGATCGATGCGCCGGGAATCGGCGCAGACGCCGCTCCAGGCGGGCTTGGCGGCGAGTTGGGTGCAACTGGCGCGAAAGGCGCTCCAGGCACTGATGGCGTTGTCCTGCGGCCAGCCGGGCAGGGCCTGCCACGACATCGGCTGCATCCGCCCGTTGAGGTCGCCTCCGGCCGAGGAGGGCGGCGGCGGGGCTGGCGAGGGGGGACGACTACTGCAGGCGGCCAGCAGCAGTATCAGACACAATCCAGCAAAGCGTGAGCCGAATTTACGGGAAAGGCGGGATGGCCGCCGATCGATAGCCAGATTGCGCACGCAGATTACCTCTGTTCCGTTCCCTGAAAGCGGCCCGTCAGCGGCCCGACCGCCAGCGATTATAGGCCAAGCCGGGCGTTACGCTATACGCCAAGGGTCGCGGCACTCACACCGGGCTCTGTCAGGGTGGGGATAGTAAGGCTGATAATGGCAGCGAGCACAGAGGAGCGGCTCGGACCGTTGATGATTCAATTGCCGCGTGACGTCGGCCATGACGAGTTGCCCCGGTTGGCCGCATTGCTCGAGCGCCGGCCACGGAATATTCCCTGCGGCGTCGCAGTCAGAGCCAGTGAATTTTTCCACAGGAGAGCCGCCGAACAGCAACTCAACCGCTTGTTGATAAGTCACGGCGCCGATCGCGTGATGTTCGACGTCAGGCCGCTGTTCCCGACATCGCCCGGCAGCGACTCACACCTGTTCAAGGTCCAGGGTGAGAAGCCGCGACGCCCGCTACATGTGCTTTCCACGGCAGATCGGTCGATCGTCCGCTTTATCGGGCATCTTGAAACGGCTATCAATCAGCGTTATTTCGCGGCCTGGATCGAGCGCCTGATTCTGTGGATAAAACAGGGGAAAACCTCCTTTATCCTTGTGCATACACCGGACAATCGCGAGGCGCCGCAGTTGGCAAGACACTTTTATTCATGGCTCGCGAGCGGGCAGGCATTACCGGCACCTCGGTTTCCCGGGGATATCAAACGTCGCTTTTCTAAGGCATCAAGGGAAAAGCGTGGGCTATCGGACTGGCCATCGGCCTCGTCATCGGATAGTTTTGTCGTGAACTTATGGCCGCGCAGCTTCAATTCGTGGCAACAACAAGACAAGCGTCGCCTCTCGATGAAGGATTGGCGACGATAGGCGATATCAGGATACAAAATGGCAAAAATATCCCACGCGCAGTGGTCCTCGAAGCTGACTTTCATACTGGCCGCCACGGGGTCCGCCGTCGGCCTGGGTAATATCTGGAAATTTCCCTATATGGTGGGCGAGAGCGGTGGCGCTGCCTTCGTGCTCGTCTACCTGATCTGTATCGCCTTGGTGGGTTTGCCCATTCTGGTCGCCGAATGGTTGATGGGCCGCCGCGGCCAGAAGAACCCCATCAATACCATGGCGGACCTGGCCGAGCAGGAAGGGCGCAGCAAGGCTTGGGTTCTGATGGGCATCAGCGGCGTGCTGGGGGCCTTCCTCATTCTGTCGTTCTATAGCGTGATCGGTGGCTGGTCACTTTCCTACACGCTGGGCTCCGTCACCGGGTCCTTCAGCGGCCAGGATGCCGATGGCATCGGCGCGCTGTTCGACGGTCTGCTGGCCAGTCCGGGAACGCTGCTGCTATGGCATTCGGTATTCATGGTGCTGGTCATCGGCATCGTTGCTCGCGGCGTGACCTTGGGCCTGGAGGGAGCGGTACGCACCCTGATGCCGGCTCTGGGCATCATATTGGTAGTGCTGGTCGGCTATGGTCTCTTTTCGGGCTATTTCGGCGAAGCCCTCGTCTTCATGTTCAACCCCGACTGGGGAGCACTGGACGGTGACGTGGTTCTGGCCGCCATGGGGCAGGCGTTCTTCACCCTGTCGCTGGGGATGGGCATCATGATGGCTTACGGCTCCTATCTCGGAGCGGACGTCGACCTGCTCGGCACCGCCCGTACAGTGATCATCCTCGATACGCTGTTCGCCCTGATCGCGGGCCTGGCGATCTTCCCCATCGTGTTCGCCAACGGCCTCGATCCGAGTTCGGGGCCGGGCTTGATCTTCGTGACCCTGCCCCTGGCCTTCGGCAACATGACCGGCGGCGTGATCATCGGGCTGCTGTTCTTCCTGCTACTCACCTTCGCGGCCTTGACCTCGGCGATCTCGCTGCTCGAACCGGTCGTGGAGACCGTCGAGGAGCGTACGCCGCTGTCCCGGATCGGTGCGACGCTGGTGGCCGGAGCGGCGACCTGGGCCTTGGGCATCGCGGCGCTGCTCTCCTTCAATGCCTGGTCCGAGGTCAGCATTCTGGGGCTGAGCATCTTCGACTTCCTGGACACACTGACCAGCAAGTACCTGCTGCCCTTGACCGGCCTACTGGCGGTGGTATTCGTCGGCTGGTTCCTGGATGGCGACAAGGTGCGCCGAGAGCTGGGGCTCGGGGAGACCGGAAGCAAGTTGTGGACCTTGATCACCCGTTTTATTGCGCCCATCGGGGTCGTGGCGGTCTTTATCAGCAGTTTGTAGGAGGACGGACCAGCCCGACATGCCATTTCGGCCCCGCCCGATCGGGCCGAGATGGCAATGCCGAGCGCGGCGTCAGCACGGCAGGACTACTGCATGAGATCGTCGAAGTCGGCGATATCGCGCTCGAGACGCTTTATCTCGTTATGCATCTCGATGCCGCGGCGGGCCCTGAGATAACGGACGGCGGCGTTCTGCTTGCGCGATTCGTGATCGGCGACCTCAAGGTCCATGAAAATGTCGAGGAGTTCACGTTTCACGGCGCCAAGCTGTTGCGTTGCGTTAGGCATGATCGACTCTCCTTTCTTCTTGCGGTGCCACTGTGACAGCTTTTTTACTATACCCCAGTTGACAAAACCGTGACATTGGCGTCCAAGAACGCGTTTTAACGCTTGATTGCCGGTGCAGGGTCGGTCAGCCTGAGCGGACGCGATCGCGACCCGTGCCTGCCTTTCGGTCGTCAGGCGCCACTTTCCATGCCGCAAGGCCACTTTCCATGCCGCAAGGCCATCACCGAGGAGCCCGCCGTGAGCCGTGCCCTGTTCGATGAAATGAGACGTCGCATGGAGCTGTTCCGGCGCTCCGAGCAGAAGGTCGCGCGCTTCGTGCTGCGCAATCCCGATGAAGTGATCCACATGCGCATCGTCGACCTGGCCACCGAGGCCAAGGTCAGCGAGCCCACTGTGGTGCGTTTCTGCCGTGCGCTGGGCTGCGACGGCTTCCAGGATTTCAAGCTCAAGCTGGCGCAGATGCTGGCCACCGGCAGCCAGTTCGCGCAGTTCTCGATGAACGACAGCGACAGCGTCGCCGAATTTTCCCACAGCATCTTCGACTCCACCGTGGGCACGCTGCTGTCGATACGCGATCGCCTCGACAACGAGGCGCTGGGCCGCGCGGTCAACGCCCTGGCGATGGCCAACCGGGTCGAGTTCTACGGCTTCGGGGCGTCGGGGGCGGTGGCCTTCGATGCCCAGCACAAGTTCTTCCGCCTGCAGATCTCGACATCGGCCTATGCCGACCCGCACATGCAGAACATGTCGGCGGCGACCCTCAAGGAGGGCGACGTGGTGGTGGCCATCTCGCAGACCGGACGCACCCGCGCGCTGGTCGACAGCGTGCGCCTGGCGCGCGAGACCGGGGCCACGGTGATCGGCCTGTGTCCCAGCGCTACGCCGCTGGCCGAGGAAGTCGGCCTGCCGCTGTATATCGACGTCCACGAGGACACCGAGATCTACACGCCGATGAGCTCGCGCATCGCTCATCTGGTGCTGATCGACGTGCTGGCGGTGGGCGTGGCCAAGACCCGCGGGCCGCATCTCACCGAGCAACTCAAGGCGGTCAAGCGCAGCCTCAATCCGCTGCGCTTTCCCGAACAGGAATCATAAGCTGTAAGCTGTAAGCTATAAGCTATATGTTAAAACCTGGCACAAGCTACATGGCTTACGGCTTACGGCTTACGGCTTGCGGCTTGCGGCTTGCGGCTTACGGCTTACGGCTTACGGCTTACGGCTTACGGCTTACGGCTTGCGGCTTACGGCTCCCCGCCGAAGGCGGCGGATATGCTAAGCTGGGCGTCCATTTCGACACCCCCCGATCAATCCCATGGACGACGTTTCGCCGGGCGACGTTTCGCCGCTTCTCGACGCTCTCAACCCTGCCCAGCGCGAGGCCGTCAGCGCACCGATGGGCAACATGCTGGTGCTGGCCGGCGCCGGCTCGGGCAAGACCCGGGTGCTGGTTCACCGCATCGCCTGGCTGATGCAGGTCGAGCAGCTCTCGCCCTACGCGATTCTCGCCGTGACCTTCACCAACAAGGCGGCCCGCGAGATGCGCACCCGCCTCGAGGCGCTGCTGGGCCTGTCGTTGCGCAACATCTGGGTCGGCACCTTCCACTCCATCGCCCATCGCCTGCTGCGCACCCACTGGCAGGACGCGAGGCTGCCCCAGCACTTCCAGATCATCGATAGCGACGACCAGCTGCGCCTGATCAAGCGGCTGCTCAAGGACCACGACATCGACGACGAGCGCTATCCGCCGCGTCAGGTCCAGCATTTCATCTCGGGCTGCAAGGAGGAGGGCCTGCGTGCGCACCAGGTGCAGACCCACGGCGACGTCTACCTGGGCCAGATGGTCGAACTCTACGAGCGCTACCAGCTGACCTGCGAGCGCGGCGGGCTGGTCGACTTCGGCGAACTGCTGCTCAGAAGCCTCGAGCTGTTGCGCGACAATCCGCGGCTGCTGGCCCACTACCGCGAGCGCTTCGCCCACCTGCTGGTCGACGAGTTCCAGGACACCAACACCCTGCAGTACGCCTGGCTCAAGCTGCTGGCCGGCGACAGCGCCGGGCTCACCGTGGTCGGCGATGACGATCAGTCGATCTACGGCTGGCGCGGGGCACGGGTCGAGAACATCCGCCGCTTCGAGCAGGAGTTCGCCAATACCCGTACCGTGCGTCTCGAGCAGAACTACCGCTCGACCAGCGCGATCCTCGATGCCGCCAACGCGCTGATCAGCCACAATGCCGGGCGCATGGGCAAGGAGCTGTGGACCGCCGGCGCCAAGGGCGAGCCGATCTCGGTGTATGCCGGCGTCAACGACCTGGACGAGGCGCGCTTCATCGTCGACACCATCAAGGCCAAGCTCGACGAGGGCTTCAATCGCCGCGAAGTGGCGATCCTGTATCGCTCCAATGCCCAGTCGCGGGTGCTCGAGGAGACACTGATCCGCCAGGGCATGCCGTATCGCATCTACGGCGGCCAGCGCTTCTACGAGCGCCTGGAGATCAAGAACGCACTGGCCTACCTGCGCCTGCTGATCAACCGCGAGGACGACGCCTCGCTGGAGCGAGTGATCAACGTGCCGGCGCGCGGCATCGGCACCCGCACCGTGGAGATCCTGCGCGAGCGGGCCCGCGATCACGGCGTCTCGCTGTGGCAGGCGCTGCATGACAGCGTCAGCGACGGCACCTGCAAGGGCCGCGCCGGCAACGCGCTCACGGCGTTCGCCAACCTGATCGAGCGTCTCGACAACGAGACCGCGGGAATGGCGCTTTACGAGATCATCACCCACGTCAACGCGGTCACCGGGCTGATCGAGCACCACCGCAGCGATAAGGGCGAGAAGGGCAGTCAGTCCAAAGGAGAAATGCGGGTCGAGAACCTCGAGGAACTGGTCAACGCCGCGCGGGCCTTCACCCAGGGCGACGCCATGAACCTCGCGGAAGTCGGCGAGGGCAGCGCGGCGCTTGCGCCGTTTCTTGCCGAGGCGGCGCTCAACGCCGGCGATCACGAGGCCGACGAGTTCGAGGACTGCGTGCAGTTGATGACCCTGCACTCGGCCAAGGGTCTGGAGTTCCCCATCGTGTTCGTCGCCGGCGTCGAGGAAGGGCTGTTCCCGCACAAGATGTCGCTGGAAGAGCCGGGGCGCCTCGAGGAGGAGCGCCGGTTGTGCTACGTCGGCGTGACCCGCGCCATGCACAAGCTCTACCTGACCCACGCCGAGATGCGTCGCCTGCATGGCAAGGAAACCTTCCAGCGCCCGTCGCGATTCATCCGCGAACTGCCCGAGGAACTGCTCGAGGAGGTGCGCCTGCGCGGCCAGATCTCGCGTCCGGTCACCGCGACGCGCGCGGGGCGCGGCCTGTCGCAGCAGACCACGGTCTCGGCCGGCGACGACCTGCCCGTGCTGTCGCTGGGCCAGCGGGTCAGCCATCCGCTGTTCGGCGAAGGCGTGATCCTCAATGCCGAGGGTCAGGGCGAGCGGGCCCGGGTTCACGTCAGCTTCGAGGGCGAAGGCGACAAGTGGCTGGTGCTGGGCTTCGCCAAGTTGACGCCGCTCTGACGCCATGCCCAGACGCCGCCTATTCGCTTGCCCCTGAAAACGCCCTTCGCGCATACTCCGAAACGGAGCTTTGCGCCCCTCGGGGGCCAAACAGAACAATCACCTGGAGTCACGCCCGTGATGCAACGTCGCAAGTTTCTTACCGCGCTCGGCGCCGGTGCCGCCGGCGCGGTCGCCGCCCCCTTCGTTTCCACCGCTCGCGCGCAGGACACCGTGCGCTGGAAGATGGTCACCTCCTGGCCCAAGAATTTTCCGGCGCTGGGTACCGGCGCCAACGATTTCGCCAAGCGCATCGGCGAGCTGTCCGGCGGACGCATGCAGGTCGATGTCTATGGCGCCGGCGAGATGGTTCCCGCCCTGGAAGTGTTCGACGCGGTGTCGTCGGGCACCGCACAAATGGGCCACTCGGCCTCCTACTATTGGCTCGGCAAGGTTCCGGCGGCGCAATATTTCACCGCCGTGCCGTTCGGCATGAACACCACCGAAACCAACGCCTGGCTGTACCAGGGCGGCGGCTTGAAACTGTGGGACGACCTCTACGCCGAGTACAATCTCAAGCCGTTCGCGGTGGGCAACACCGGCACTCAGATGGCCGGCTGGTTCAAGCAGGAGATCGACTCGCTGGAGGACATGCAGGGGCTCAAGATCCGCCTTCCCGGGCTTGCCGGCGAGGTCATGAACCGCATCGGCGCCACGGCGCTGACCATTCCCGGTTCGGAGATCTTCACCTCGATGCAGACCGGCGTGCTCGACGCCGCCGACTGGGTAGGGCCCTACAACGACCTGGCCTTCGGTCTGTATCAGGTTGCTGACTACTACTACACCTCGGCATGGAACGAGCCCAGCGCGATACTCGAGGGAACCGTCAATCTCGAGGCCTGGCAAGCGCTGCCCGACGATCTCAAGATCGTGGTCGCCGAGGCGGCGCGCAGCGCCAATCTGGCGATGATCGATGAATTCACATTGCGCAACGCCGAGGCGCTCAAGACGCTGGTCGACGAGCATGGCGTCAAGCTGCGCTCGCTGCCCGACGACGTGCTCAAGGCGCTGTACGGGGCCTCGCAGAAGGTCCTCGAGAAGCAGGCGGCAAGCGATCCCGCCTCGGCCAAGATCTATGAGTCGTATCGCGCCTTCCAGCAGCGCATTCGGCCGTACACCGATATCGGCGAGTTCGCCTATCTCAAGAACCGCGCCTTGGTGCGCGGCTAGGCGGCCGGGGTCAGGGCTCGGTCGGTACCGCGCGGATGCGCCCGTTGTCGTCCAGCGCGACCATCACGAAGCGTGCCTCGGTAACCTTGTAGAGCTCGTCGGGGTTGCGTTCGTGGGGCGAGCGTATCCATACCTCGGCATCGATGGTGATCGAGCTGTGACCGATATCGCGCACGGCGGTGAAGATGTTGACCACCGAGCCGATACGCACCGGGCACAGAAAATCCATCGATTCGACGGCCACCGTGGCGGTGCGCCCATGGGCCAGGCGGCCGGCGCACAGCTCGGCGGCCTGGTCCATTTGATCGATCAACCAGCCGCCGCTGATATCGCCGTAGAAATTGGTGTCCTGGCGCCGCGCCAGGACCTTCAGGGTCAGATCGCCCTGCGGGGCCGGTACGTCATCGAGGTCGGTCATGCTCGCTCCTATCCAGCGCTTGTTGTTATCCACCTGCTCGGCCTCATCTTAAACGGCGGGCGGCCCGCTCGACCACTCTCCCATCGGCCCCGGCGACGTGGCAAGTGCGCTGCCACTGGTGTCGACGGTGATCGGGGCTTAACCTGACTGCAATATTTCTGCGGCAACATCTGCGGGCACATCACCGTGGCCTGCATCGCGAGGAGCTTCGCTAGCGTTGTCTGACATCCACAGCTGTCCACTCATTCGCGCCTGACGCGCACCGAAAATTACATCACCGGCCGCCTGAACTGAGCGTTTACAAACCCTCGCGGCCCCGGAGGAAACATGGATATCACCAGCGATACTCACAGTCAGCACATTTCCAACCAGTTCAACCAGGAGCTCGAGGCGCTCAAGACCCATTTGATGGCGATGGGCGGGCTGGTCGAGAAGCAGGTCCAGGACGCCATCTCGGCGCTGCTCGAGGGCGACAGCCGGCTGGCCGAGCAGGTCCGCGACAACGACACCGCGGTCAACGACATGCAGCTCAGGATCGACGAGGAGTGCACCCGGGTGCTGGCGCGCCGCCAGCCGGCGGCCTCCGACCTGCGCCTGGTGCTGGCGGTGATTCGCGCCACCTCGGATCTCGAGCGGATCGGCGACGAGGCCAACAAGATCGCCCGCAACGCGCTGGCACTGGCCGAATCGGGGCGCTCGGCGCGCGGCTTCGTCGAAGTCCGCCACATCAGCGAGCACGTGCGCGGCATGGTCCGCGACGCGCTGACCGCCTTCGCCCGTTTCGATACCGAACTGGCGCTCAAGGTGGTCCGCGAGGACGACGCGGTGGACAGCGAATACACCTCGGCGATGCGCTCGCTGGTGACCTTCATGATGGAGGACCCGCGCTCGATCACCTCGATCTTGAGCGTGATGTGGATCCTGCGCGCGCTGGAGCGCATCGGC
The DNA here is from genome assembly GCF_021151495.1 of Halomonas sp. IOP_31. Taxonomy (NCBI): domain Bacteria; kingdom Pseudomonadati; phylum Pseudomonadota; class Gammaproteobacteria; order Oceanospirillales; family Halomonadaceae; genus Halomonas; species Halomonas sp. IOP_31. Next base: position 15,598 of record NZ_JAIRBP010000032.1, read on the forward strand.
GATCACGCCGACAATCTCGCCGAGTACGTCATCTACCTGGTCAAGGGCCTGGACATTCGCCATAGCGACGTCGGCGCGCTTGACGAGCAGGGGTTGGGCAGTAAAGGTTAGGCCTCGTCCGCCGCCGCGCTGGCGGCCTACTTGTACGTCGGCCTACGGATCGCTGTCATGCTCAACGCCTTTGGCGCCCTGGCGCAGGGCACCCGGCTGGTACTCTCGCCGGGCCTGCGCCGTTACGTGTTTCTGCCGGTCGTCGCCAACCTGGCGCTCTACGTCGGCACCATCGTCTATCTGCTGAACAATTTCGGCGGCTGGCTCGATTACTGGATGCTCAAGGTGCCGGGCTGGCTCAGCTGGCTCGAGTGGCTGATCTGGCCGCTGCTGGTGGTCAGCCTGGTGGTGGTGGCGTTCTTCACCTTCACGCTGGTCTCCAGCCTGATCGCCGCGCCGTTCTACGGCTTTCTCGCCGAGAAGGTCGAGATCCGGCTCACTGGCCAACCGCCCGTCGACGAGCGCAGCCTGATGCGCGGCGGGCTCGACGCGCTGGGCCGCGAACTCATCAAGCTGGGTTACATCCTGCCGCGCATGGCGCTGCTGTTCCTGATCGGCTTCGTGCCCGGACTCAACCTGGCGATGCCGTTCCTGTGGGCGGCGTTTTCGGCGTGGATGATGGCGATCACCTACCTCGATTACCCCATGGACAACAATCGCGTGGCCTTCGCCGACATGCGCCGCCGGCTGCGCGCGCGCTGGTGGCCGACGCTGACCTTCGGTGGCTGGGTGCTGGCGGCGACCTGGCTGCCGCTGATCAACCTGGTACTGCTGCCCGGCGCGGTGGCCGGGGCGGTGTTGATGTGGCAGCAGCACTATCGCCAGCTGCCGGTGCGTACGTGAGTCACTAGCTTACTTTCGAACTCGGCTCGGCCATGCTCGGGGCGGTCATCAACGCGCTTGGATGCACGTCCATGCGCGATCCATAGCGTGTGCGCCTTGCCTATGCCTGCCTGAAGGCTTTCTGGCGTTTCGACGGGCTCCCGGAGCCTCGAGCATTTCCGCTATACTCCAGGCATTTTTTCTTACCGCGGCCGGGCACCGCGCCGGCCGGATTTTCACAGAGAGCAGTCACCGTCATGGCCAAAGCGCAAGCAAGCAACAAGCCCGCCAAGGGCTTTGAAGAAACCCTGTGGGACAGCGCCAACAAGCTGCGCGGCAGTGTGGAATCGGCCGAGTACAAGCACGTGGTGCTGAGCCTGATCTTTCTGAAGTTCATCAGCGACAAGTTCGAGCAGCAAAAGCAGCGCGTGATCGACCACTACGGCGCGGACTACGTCGACATGGTCGACTTCTACGCTCAGGACAACGTCTTCTATCTGCCGGAAGAGGCGCGCTGGGAATACATCCAGAAAAACGCCAAGCAGGACAACCTGGCGCTTACGATCGACACCGCCATGCGCACGGTGGAGAAGAACAACGCGACGCTTGCCGGTGCGCTGCCCGACAACTACTTCTCGCGGCTCGATCTGAGCGCCAGCAAGCTCGCCTCGCTGATCGACACCATCGACAATATCGAGACCATCGCCAAGGCGCAGCACCAGAGCGAAGAGGACATCGTCGGGCGGGTCTACGAGTATTTTCTCGGCAAGTTTGCCGCCAACGAGGGCCAGCGTGGCGGCGAATTCTATACCCCCAAGAGCGTGGTGACGCTGCTGGTGGAGATGCTCGAACCCTATCAGGGCAAGATCTACGACCCCTGCTGCGGGTCGGGCGGAATGTTCGTGCAGTCGCTCAAGTTCATCGAGGCGCACAAGGGTAGCCGGCTCGCCGTCTCGATCTACGGGCAGGAGTACGCCAACACCACCCGCAAGCTGGCCAAGATGAACCTGGCGATTCGCGGTATCGCCGGCAACCTGGGCGAAGCGGCGGCGGACAGCTTCTTTCGCGACCAGCACCCCGATCTCAAGGCCGATTTCATCCTCGCCAACCCGCCCTTCAACCAGAGCCAATGGCGCGCCCCCGCCGAGCTGACCGACGACCCGCGCTGGGCCGACTTCGACGTACCGCCCACCGGCAACGCCAACTACGCCTGGATTCTGCACATGCTCTCCAAGCTGAGCCACCAGGGCGCGGCCGGCTTCGTGATGGCCAACGGCTCGATGAGCTCGAGCACCAGCGGCGAGGGCAAGATTCGCCAGCAACTGATCGAGGATGACCTGGTCGAGTGCATGATCGCGCTGCCGGGCCAGCTGTTCTTCACCACCCAGATTCCGGTCTGCCTGTGGTTTCTTACCAACAGCAAAAAGGCCAACGCGGCGAAAGGCTACCGCGACCGCGAGGATGAAACGCTGTTCATCGACGCCCGCCACCTGGGCAGCATGATCAGCCGCAAGCAGAAGGACCTGAGCGACGATGACATCGCCACCATCGCTCGCACCTTCCACGCCTGGCGCGGCCAGCCGGAAGCCGGCGCGTACGAAGATATCGCCGGCTTCTGCAAGAGCGCGAGCTTCGACGAGATCAAGGGTCACGATTTCGTGCTCACCCCCGGGCGCTACGTCGGCGCCGCCGAAGTCGAGGACGACGGCATTCCCTTCGAGACCAAGATGGCCGAACTGACGACCCGGCTCGGCGAGCAGTTTGCCGAGTCGGCGAAATTGGAGAAGCAGATCAAGCAGAATCTGGCGGGGTTGGGTTATGGAATTTAAATGGCTAGAAACCCAATTAGGCGAGTTTATAGAATTGAAGAGGGGCTACGATCTTCCTAACAAAGATCGTGCAGAGGGAGATGTTGAAATTATCTCTTCATCTGGGTCGAGCGGCTTTCACTCTAAAGCAAAGGTGAAAGGGCCCGGAGTTGTAACAGGTCGATATGGAACCATCGGTAAAGTTTTTTATTCTGAAAGCGATTTCTGGCCATTAAACACAACGCTCTATGTAAAAGATTTCAAAGGCAATCATCCTGAGTTTGTTTATTATTTTTTAAAAACACTAAATTTCTTGCAGTATAGCGACAAAGCTGCAGTTCCTGGGGTTAATAGAAACCATCTGCATAAAACTTGGATTAAAGTGCCTGCAGATTCCTCAGGTCAAAGAAAAATAGCTGAGAGCTTATCTGCTCTAGACAAAAAAATCACTCTCAACACACAAATCAACCAGACCCTCGAACAGATGGCCCAGGCGCTGTTCAAAAGCTGGTTCGTCGACTTCGACCCGGTGATCGACAACGCGCTGGAAGCGGATAACCCGATTCCCGAGCCGCTGGCGGAGCGCGCTGCCAAGCGGCAGGCAATGTGGGCCGCTGACAATGAGGCGACACCTGAACGCCTGCCGACCGAGATGCGCCGGTTGTTTCCCGATCGTTTCGAGGAAGATGAAGCGCTGGGATGGGTGCCGGCGGGATGGAATACGAAGCCCGTTTCGCAGATTTTAGAAATAAATCCAAGGGTGAAATTGTCTAAAAGTACTGTCGCAAAATACGCTGATATGAAGTCAGTGCCCACTTCTGGCTACATGATTGATGAGGTTATAGAGAAATCATATTCAGGTGGCGCCAAGTTTGAGGCTGGCGATGTTCTTTTGGCTCGTATAACGCCGTGTTTGGAAAATGGAAAAACGGCACTTGTCGATTTTCTTGATGAAGGAGAGGTCGGTTTTGGGTCAACTGAGTTCATAGTTATGCGAGGAAAAGGTGAGTTAAGAACGCCTTATGTGGCCTGCCTTGCACGTTGGGAAGAGTTTAGACAGCACTGCATTCAGAGTATGGTAGGATCTTCAGGCCGTCAGCGTATACAGAACGCGTGCTTTGATTCGTTTTATGTGGCGTTGCCTGAATGCGAAAAGCCACTTCATCTATTTGATCGTTTGTGCGGTGCCAACATTCGGATGATGACAAAAAACAGGATGCAGACCGAAGCGCTGACAAAGCTCCGCGACACCCTGCTGCCCAAGCTGCTCTCCGGCGAACTCCAGCTCCCCGACGCCGAAGCAGCCGTTGACGCCGCGCTGGAGGCGAAAACCGCATGAGCCAGACCACCCGCGTGCGCTGAGCGCTGCGGCTCAAGGCCCGGATAGATAAGCCGATAATTCTATGTTGATCCAATAACCGACGGCGTGAGTGCATGAAGTTCACCGAAGCGAAGCTGGAAGCCGCCATCATCGCCCTGCTCGGCGAGCAGGGCTATCCCCACCGGCTGGGCGTGAGCATCGAGCGCGCGCCGGACGCCGTGCTGATCGAGGCCGATCTGCGCGCCTTCCTGCAAATGCGCTACGGTGATGCCGGCATTACCCCGGGCGAAATCGAATCGGTCATCGCGCGCCTCAGGGGGCTTTCGCCGGGCGATCTTTACGAGAGCAACAAGACCTTCTGTCGCTGGCTGGCGGATGGCTTTGTGCTCAAGCGTGAAGATCCCGCCCGACAGGATCTGCACATTCAACTGTTCGACGACGCGGGGCTCGAACGGCTCGGCGCCCGGCCCGATGCCGAACCGCTGGCGCAGGTGGCCGAGCTGCAAGGGATGTATACGGCGGACACCAACCGCTATGCGCTGGTCAGCCAGCTTAAGATCGAGGGCCGGGAGAACAGCCGCATCCCTGATGCGATTCTCTATATCAACGGCCTGCCACTGGTGGTGTTCGAGTTCAAGAGCGCCATCGGCGAGCATCAGACCTCCATTTTCGAAGCCTACAAGCAGCTGACCGTTCGCTACCGGCGCGACATTCCACAGCTTTTCGTCTTCAACGCGCTGTGCGTGATCAGTGACGGCGTGAATTCGCGAATGGGCAGCCTCTTTGCGCCCTACGAGTCCTTCTATAGCTGGCGCAAGGTGAGTGGTTTCGATTCCATCGACAAGGACGGCATCGATTCGCTGCACACGATGATGCGGGGGCTTTTCGACCGGGATCGGCTGCGGCTGGTACTGCGCGATTTCATTTTCTTTCCCGACAAGTCCCATCAGGAAGAGAAGATCGTCTGCCGCTATCCGCAGTTCTATGCGGTCAACAAGCTGTATCACAGCATCATGGCCGCGCAGCGGCCCGCGGGCGATGGCAAGGGCGGTACCTATTTCGGTGCGACCGGTTGTGGCAAGAGCTTCACCATGCAGTTTCTGGCCCGGCGCTTGATGAAGAGCCTGGCGTTTGCAAGCCCGACCCTCGTGCTGATCACCGATCGCGCGGACCTCGATGACCAGCTGTCGCGGCAGTTCACCAACGCGCGGGGCTATATCGGTGATGACACTATCGTCGAGGTCCAGAGCCGTGAGCATCTACGCGAGCAGCTGGCCGGACGCCGCAGCGGTGGCGTGTTCCTGACCACGATCCACAAGTTCACCGAAGACACGAAGCTTCTGACCGAGCGCAGCAACGTGATCTGCATCTCGGATGAAGCGCACCGCAGCCAGATCAATCTGGATCAAAAGGTGCAGATCACCGAACAGGGGGTGCGCAAGGCCTACGGCTTCGCCTTCTATCTGCACCGCTCGCTGCCCAACGCCACCTACGTCGGTTTCAGCGGCACGCCGATCGACGCCACGCTGGACGTGTTCGGCGCGGTGGTCGACAGCTACACCATGAGCGAGTCGGTCAACGACGAGATCACCGTGCGCATCGTCTATGAAGGTCGCGCCGCCAAGGTGACGCTGGACGATGCCCGGCTGCGCAAAATCGAAAGCTATTACGACGAGTGCGCCAAGGCCGGCAGCAACGAGCATCAGATCGAGGAGAGCAAGAAGGCGATGGCCTCGATGAACTCGATTCTGGGCGATTCGGATCGTATCCGGGTGCTGGCCGAGGATTTCGTGGCCCACTACGAGCGTCGCCTGGAAGAAGGCTCGACCGTGCGCGGCAAGGCGATGTTCGTCTCCAGTAGCCGCGAAATCGCCTGGCAGCTTTACCAGGAGATTCAGGCATTGCGGCCTGGGTGGTTCGAGGTCAGAGACTTCGAAGCGGGCAACGAACCCACCGCAATCGAGCGTGAGAAGCTCAAGCCCATGGCGCGGGTCAACCTGGTCATGACGCGGGGCAAGAACGACGCGAAAGCGCTCTACGATCTGCTCGGCAGCAAGGAGTACCGCAAGACGCTGGATCTACAGTTCAAGAACGAGAAGTCCAACTTCAAGATCGCCATCGTGGTCGATATGTGGCTGACCGGCTTCGATGTGCCGAGCCTCGACACGCTGTATATCGACAAACCCGTGCAGCGCCACAACCTGATCCAGACCATCTCGCGGGTCAATCGCAACTACGCGGGCAAGGACAAGGGCCTGGTAGTCGATTACATCGGCATCAAGCGTCAGATGAATCAGGCGCTGGCGCAGTTCTCGAAGGCCGATGAAACCAGCTTCGAAGATATCCAGACCTCGCTGATCGCGGTGAAGAACGATCTGGATCTGCTGGCGACATTGATGCATGGCTTCGACGACAGCGGCTATTTCCAGGGCGAGCCGTTGGTCCAGCTCGATTGCCTCAACCGTGCTGCCGAATTCGTGCTGAGTGTGGGCAAGCGCGAAAAGCGCTTCATGACGTTGGTCAAACGGCTCAAGACGGCTTATGACGTCTGTTGTGGCAGCGAGAAGCTGAGTCAGATTGAGCGCGACCGGGTGCATTTCCATCTCGCGGTGCGTTCGATCGTCTTCAAGCTGACCAAGGGCGACGCGCCGGATACGGCGCAGATGAATGCCAGGGTGCGGGAGATGATCAGTGAAGCGCTGCGCGCTGACGGCGTCGAAGCGGTTTTTGCGCTGGGCGAGGAGAGCGCCGAGAAGATCGATCTCTTCGACGAGGATTACTTGGCCCGCCTGGACAAGATCAAGCTGCCCAATACCAAGATTGAGCTACTGAAGCAGCTGCTGGCAAAAGCGCTCAACGAGTTCAAGAAGACCAACCAGCACAAGGCGATCGAGTTCTCGAAGAAGTTTCGCTCACTGGTGGAACTCTACAACGAGCGCAAGGAAGATGACGCCTTTACCAGCGAGGTCCATCAGGAGGCGGTCGATAGTTTCCTGGAACTGATGGAGCAACTGAAGCAGGAGATGGGCTCGTTCGAAGCACTGGGGATTACCGTCGAGGAGAAGGCGTTCTACGACATCCTCAAGGCCGTCGCGGTGAAGTACCAGTTCCCCTATGAAGAACAGCGGCTGCTCACCCTGGCGGCCGAGGTCAAGGCGGTCGTCGATGACAAGACGAAGTACCCGGACTGGAACAACCGGCAGGACATCAGGGCTTCGCTCCGCGTCGAGCTGATCATGCTGTTGTCCAGAAACGGCTATCCCCCGGTAACCCACGCCGAAGTCTATCGAGACGTGTTCGAGCAGGCGGAAAACTTCAAGAAATACAGTGCATAGGCAACTACTGAGCGAAGAATTTTGCTTGCCTGCCTGTAAGGCATGGCAGCGTCTCGTCGCCTTCCGGCAGACCGGCTTCAGTCATCCTCAACCCTCGGCCGGGAACAATCGCGGATCGGGGGGGAACTCGAAGTGGGTCAACGTGACCTTGGCCGCGTCGGGATGGAGCGGGTTGAAAAGGTAGTTGCAGTTGTGGGGGACGATCACGGTTGGCACTTGCAGCAGCAGGGTCTTCGCTTCCTTCAGCCAGGCATCGCCGATGCCTCGGGTGGTAGCCGGCTCGTCGCTCCATTGTGCCGGCAGGCTGCCGCGGGCATCTCGCACACTGGCGATTTGGGGCAGATCGACACGCAGCAGCGTGAACGCCTCCGGCAGCTCATCCAGGCTCAGCTCGAAATGCACGAGCACCTCCAGGAGAGCGGTGGCCGGACAATCGGCAAGGTACACGACCGGGCGCCCCTTATGGTGCCAGCGCCCCGCTACCTGGGTCCCACCAATGCCGGAAAGATCCTTGAAATTCGAGATGCGCCACAGGGTTTGCCTCGTCACGCGGCGAACCCATGGCGTAGCTGCTCCAGGAGCTGCCCGGCGGCAATGTAGCCTGGCGTTGTCGCGATGGCCTCCAGGGCGCTGATGCCACCCAGCGCTTTTCTGGGCTTCTGCAACCATCGGGAGGCTTTCTCCTGACTGCCAAAGACCTCCTCGGCGAGCAGAATGATCCTGCCGGCGCGATACAGGCGATCGCCTTCCGCCGGGGAGAGCGTCTCGCCCCGGGAGCGGCGATGGCTCAGCGTGCGCGGCTTTATAATGCCCAGACCCACGACGTCTACCCCATGCTTGGCTAGCCGGTCGAGGGCCACCAGTGGCACTCCTTGGCGGATCAGTTCATCGGCCTGCACGCCACGACGCCCACCCATGAGCAGGGTGACTTCGTTTTCAACGTCGCTATCGAGTGCTTGCATATTCAACTTCCAGGCTCTGGCAATATGCCTAAGAGAATAAGGCATGTTGCCGAAACGCCCAAGTCGCTCTCAATCGGTGCTCATCAATCGATGCCCATGCAGCCAGTGGTCTTGGGATCACACCTAATCGGACGTGCTGCGCACGCCCGGCGTTTCGCCGGCTTCCGGCAGGCTTAGCCGCGCGGCGGGAAACGCGCAGCGGAACAGCGCGCCTTTGCCGGGCTGCGAGACGATCTCCAGCTGCGCGTCGTGGCGCAGCAACACGTGCTTGACGATCGCCAGCCCCAGCCCGGTGCCGCCGGTGGCCTTGCTGCGGCCCTGATCGACGCGGTAGAAGCGCTCGGTCAGTCGCGGGATATGCACCGGATCGATGCCTTCGCCGTCGTCCTCGACCTCCAGGGCGGCGCCGTCCCGCCAGGGCCGCCAGCGCAGCGTGATGGTCGATTCCGGCGGCGTGTAGCGCACCGCGTTGAAGGCCAGGTTGGACAGCGCGCTGCGCAGTTCCTGCTCGATGCCGGCGAGCCCCCGGTGCGTGTCGATATCGACGCGCACGACATGCCCCGCTTCGCTCAGCGCGCGGGTATCGGCGGCGACCTGTTCGAGCAGCGCGGCGACGTCGACGCGGCTTTCCTGTTCCAGGCGATGATCGGTTTCCAGGCGCGACAAGAGCAGCAGGTCGTCGACCAGATTCTGCATGCGCGTGGTCTGCTCCTGCATCTGGTCGAGGCCGCGTTGCCAGCGCGGCGGCAACTGCTCGTCCGGCATGTCCTCGGTCAGGGCGGCATAGGTTTCCAGATAGCCGGAAAGTACGGTCAGCGGCGTGCGCAGCTCGTGGGAAACGTTGGCGACGAAGTCGCGGCGCATCTGCTCGAGGCGGTGCAGGCGGGTGATGTCGCGAGCCATCACCAGCCGTTCGTCGTCGCCGTAGAGAGTGATCTGAAACTGCAGGATCAGGTCGTCGCGCAGCGGCGAGGGCAGGGTCAGCGGCTCGCGATAGTCGCGAGCATTGAAATAATCGACGAAACGCGGCGCGCGCAGCAGGTTGGTGATGTGCTGGCCGCGATCGTGGCGGGTCTGCAGGCCGAGCATGCGCTCGGCGGCGCTGTTCCACCACTCCAGGTCGCCACGGCTGTCGAGCATCACCACGCTGTCGCGCATCGCCTCGGAGGATTCCTGGACGCGGCGGATGACGTCGCGCAGGCGCTGCTGGGTCAGCCGCTGGCTCTTCTGGTACTTGTACAGCCGATCGAACAGATCGCCCCACACGCCGCTGCCCACCGGCGGCTCGCGACCAGGATGATAGGTCAGCCAGACGTACAGCTCGCGCAGATGGCGCAGGTGAATGAACACGAACAGCCCCAGGCCGACCGCCAGCCCCCAGCCCGGCTCGCCGAGCACCCAGCCCAACAGCCCCAGCCCGCCGACCAGATAGCCCAGCCGCCAGAGTTCGTTGGTCCAGTAGTACATCGCGGTCTCTCAGAGTCTGGTCGAGAAGCGGTAGCCAGTACCGCGCACGGTCTGGATCAGGTGCTGATGGGGTTCGCCGAGCGCCTTGCGCAGGCGGCGGATATGCACGTCGACGGTGCGCTCCTCGACGTAGACGCTGCCGCCCCACACCTGATCGAGCAACTGGCCGCGGGTATAGGCGCGCTCCTGGTGGGTCATGAAGAACTGCAGCAGGCGGTACTCGGTAGGACCGATCTCCAGCGACTGACCATGCGCGGAGACCCGATGGCTGGCCGGATCGAGCGTGAGCCCCTCGACCTCGACCGCGTCCTCGATACCGCGCGGCGTGGTCCGGCGCAGCACCGCCTTGAGCCTCGCGACCAGCTCGCGCGGCGAGAACGGCTTGGTGATGTAGTCGTCGGCGCCGGCCTCGAGGCCGAGGATCTTGTTGTCCTCCTCGCTCTTGGCGGTGAGCAGGATGATCGGCAGCTCGGCGGTGGTTTCCTCGCGCTTGAGCCGCCGCGCCAGCTCGATGCCGCTGGTGCCGGGCATCATCCAGTCGAGCAGCAGCAGGTCGGGCTGATCGTCGACGATCAGGGCGTGGGCGCTCTGGGCGTTGTCGGCCTCGAGAACGCGATAATCGGCCATCTCCAGCGCCACGGCGATCATCTCGCGGATCGCGGACTCGTCATCGACGATCAGTACGGTCTTGGATGTCATGTTGCCGGATCTCCACCAATGACAGGTCGATGACGATTACACCGTCTCGACATGACAAGCTTGTGACAAGCGCCGCGCCGCTGCAATCGCGGCGGGCGGGAAGTCACCCGGCGCTCGGCCATAGCGCCAGCGCCAGTCCGGCCCACAGCACCAGTCCCGCCCAGTGGTTGTTGAGAAACGCCCGGAAGCAGCGCTCCCGCGAGCGCTCGCGAATCAGCCAGTGCTGGTAGACGAAGATCAGCGCCATGGCCGCGAGGCCGGCCCAGAAAAACCCGCCCAGCGCCTGGCGGGTGCCGACCACCGCCAGCAGCGTCAGCGTGGCGAGTTGCAACAGGCCGATCATCAGCCGGTCGTAGTGGCCGAACAGCACCGCGGTGGACTTGATGCCGATCCTGAGATCGTCGTCGCGGTCGACCATCGCGTACTGGGTGTCGTAGGCCACCGTCCACGCCACGTTGGCGAAGAACAGCAGCCAGGCGTCGGCCGGCAACTCGCCGAGTACCGCGCCGAAGGCCATGGGGATCGCCCACGAGAAGGCCGCGCCGAGGAATAGCTGCGGCCAGTGGGTGTAGCGCTTCATGAACGGGTAGATGAACGCCAGCGCCACGCCGCCCAGCGACAGCATGATGGTGAACGGATTGGTCAGGTAGACCAGCACGAAGGCAAGCGCCACCAGCACGCCGAACAGCACCTTGGCCTCGCCCTCGCCGATTCGCCCGGTGGCCAGCGGCCGGTCCCGGGTGCGCTTGACGTGGCCGTCGAAATGGCGATCGGCGTAGTCGTTGATCACGCAGCCCGCGGCGCGCATCACGTACACCCCGGCGATGAAGATCAGCAGCGTGGCGCGCTCGGGCAGGCCCTCGGCGGCGATCCACAGCGCCCACAGCGTCGGCCACATCAACAGCCAGGTGCCGATCGGCCGGTCGAGGCGGGTCAGCTGCAGGAAAGCGGGCAGGCGCGCCGGGCTGAAGCGCGCAAGGCCGGTGGGGGGCGAGCTGGGTTGCTGCATGAGTGCCTCCGGAGACGATCCCCGCTAGTCTAGCGTTTGGCCAGCCCCAGTTCATCCGCCATGCGTACCAGGAAGAATTCCTGCACCAGCACCGCGAAACGCCCGTGACGCAGCAACGAGCGGCGCGACCAGCACGTCTCGCAGAGTCCCGCTTCGCCGTGCAGGGCGGGCGGCTGGCGGATGATCTCGATCGGACCGCGGACCAGCCCCGGCTGGCGAAACAGCCAACTGCCCAGCGAGCGCTCGCCGAGCTGATTGAGGCGTTGGCCGCGCAGGCTGGCGAGTCGCGCCACCGAGCGGGCGACGACCCAGGGCCGGCCGCCGACGCACAGCGCCACCTCGCGACACCAGACCCGCTGGCCGGGCGCGATGCCCAGCGCCCGCGCTTCGTCGGCGCGGGCGCGCGCGATGCGCTGCGTCAACAGACGTACCCGGAAGTCGCCGCCGCCGGCCGCGACCAGCCGCCTCGTCAGCGAGTCGCGGCTCGCCAGCCACTGCCACCAGGCCGGGCTCATCGCCATGCGCCAGGCCGCCGCGGGGCGCCAACGGGGCCAGCGTGGCGGTGCGGCATGGCGGGGCTGGGCCTCGTGCACGGTGCTCTCCTGTGGTCTCGGGCCGGGTCAGATTGGGCGCGCTAGTGTACCATGGGCGGCCCACTCCACGGCCTAGGAGCCTGTCGGACTGCGCATGAATGCACCCCTGACCATCCTCGGCAGCGGCATGGCCGGACTGGGCCTGGCTCGCCAGCTACGTGCCCGCCAGCCCGGCCGGCCGATCACCCTGATCACCGCCGACGGCGGCGACGAGTATGCCAAGCCGCTGCTCTCCACCGGCTTCGCCAAGCGCCTGGCACCGGGTGCGCTGGCCACGCGCTCGGCGCTGGCCGTGGCCGACGAACTGCAGCTGGTGGTACGCACCTATACCCGGGTCGAGGCGCTCGATCCGGCCGCGCGCGAGCTGCACATCGGGGCCGAACGGCTGGCCTACAGTGAGCTGGTGATCGCCACCGGCGCCGCGCCGCAGCCGCCCTTCATGATCGATGCGGCGCTCAGGCACCGGCGGGTGTTCACGATCAACGACCTCGACGACTATCGCGCCTTTCATGCCGCGCTCACCGCACTCGAGCGGCCGGCACGGGTCGCCATCGTCGGCGCGGGCCTGGTGGGTTGCGAGTACGCCAACGATCTGGCCGCCGGCGGACACGGCGTGGCGCTGGTGGCCCCGGAAAGCGCACCGCTGGCGCGCCTGCTGCCCGAGCCGCTGGGCCGGGCGCTGGCCGGGGAGCTGGCCGCTGCCGGCATCGATCTGCACCTGGGGCGCAGCGTGACCGCGCTCGCCCACGACGGCAGCGACCTGCGCCTGGCGCTGGACGACGGCCACGGTCTGGACGCCGATCTGGTGCTGGTCGCCACCGGCCTGGCGCCGCGCCGCGAGCTGGCGCACGCGGCCGGACTCGAGACCAGCGCGGCGGGCATCCATACCGACCGTCAGCTGCGCACCTCGGCGCCGGGGATCTACGCGCTGGGCGACGTGGCCTGCGTCGACGGGATCAATGCGATGTACGTGCAGCCGCTGCAGGCCAGCGTCAAGGCGCTGGCGGCGACGCTGGCCGGCACCCCGAGCGCGGTGCGCTACGGGCCATGGCCGGTGATCGTCAAGACGCCGTGCTGCCCGGTGGTCGCGCTGCCCCCGCGCACAGCCCCCGCGCGCTGGCGGATCGAGGGCCAAGGCAGCGATTTGACCGCGCTTGCCGAGGACGAAAACGAGCGTTTAATGGGCTTTGCGTTGACAGGCGCCTGCGTGCGGCGGAAAGTCGAACTGGCGCGGGCCGCACCGGCATTGCTAATCTAGTGGCGTCATATCGCCCGCCGGCCTGCCGGCCGCGGTTACATCGCACACACCCACGACATGAAAAACAACAAGCGGCGGTAGCGACCGCTGTCTTATCAGCCAAATCAGGAGGGCTTTATGCGCAAGCCAGAACTCGCGGCGGCGATCGCCGAGCGTGCCGATCTTTCCAAGGACAAGGCCAGTCAGGTACTCAACGTCATCCTCGACGAGATCACCGGTACCGTGGCCAAGGGCCAGGACGTGTCATTGATCGGCTTCGGCTCCTTCACCGTGCGCGAGCGGGCGGCCCGTACCGGCAAGAACCCGCAGACCGGCGAGTCGCTGACCATCCCGGCCAGCAAGACCGTCGCCTTCAAGGCCGGCAAGGCCCTCAAGGACGCCGTCTCCAAGTAGACGGCGTGTTGCGGAGAACCCGCTGACCCGGGTTTCTCCGCCAGGCCGGCTGCCCGGCAGCCGGCACGCGCTCTGCGCTCATCGTCAATTCTGGATGCTTCATGAAGCTGCGAATGCTGCTGTGGCTACTCGGCTGGATGCTCAAGCGCGCGCGTCGCCGTCAGGGGCGCTTTGGCGAGCTGCTGCGCGACAACGGCCGCCTCGACTGGGGCATCGCCACCGAGGACCTGCGCATCGCCCGGCACTATCGAATGACCGCCGAAGCTATCGACAGCGCACCCGGGCTGCCGGTGGATCTCGATCTGGAACTGCGCTTTCGCGACGCCGACAGCGCCCTGGCCATTCTCAAGAAACCCACCCAGCGGGCCTTTCTCGACGGCATGATCGACGGCCGGGTCCGGCTGGTCGGCGACTCCCGCGATCTGCAACGTCTGCAGAAGCTGCTCGGCCAGCTGCGCTGAGCGAGCGATTATCCGCACGACTCGAACGGTGATTGACGTTAAACTAAAGTCGTAGTTTGGAGAAGCCAGCCCTTCCCGCAACAGGACACGATTTCCGCTTATGTTGCCCCGCCTGCTCGATCAGCCGCTCAGACGCCTGTGGACCCTGGATACCTTCGCCTACAGCCTGCGGGTGTTCATTGCGCTGGTCGGGGCGCTGCTGGTCTGCTGGCAGCTCGGCGACATGGCCAAGCTGATCCCGCTGTTTCTGGGCATCATCGCCAGTGCGCTGGCCGAGACCGACGACAGCTGGCAGGGCCGACTCAAGGCGCTGGGCGCGACTCTCGCCTGCTTCAGCATCGCCGCGCTGTCGGTGGAAATGCTGTTCGGCTACCCCTGGGCGTTCGCCGTGGGCCTGGCGCTGTCGACGTTCGCCATGACCATGCTCGGTGCGGTGGGCCAGCGCTACGCCACCATTGCCTACGCCACGCTGATCCTGGCGATCTATACCATGATCGATCTTGAGCGTCATGACAGCGTGGCGCTCGGCGAGCTGTGGCGCGAGCCGTTGCTGCTGGTGATCGGTGCGGCCTGGTACGGCGTGATCTCGGTGGTCTGGTGCGCGCTGTTCTCGCGCCAGCCGCTCAAGCTGAGCATGGCGCTGGTGTTTCGCGAGCTGGGCGAGTACCTGCGCCTCAAGGCGCTGTTGTTCGAACCGCTGCGCGGACTCGACATCGAGGCCCGCCGGCTGGCGCTGGCCGAGCAGAACGGCCGGGTGGTCAATGCCCTGAACCAGGCCAAGGAGATGATCTTCCGGCGCCTCGAGGGCCAGCGCAGCGCGCACAAGCTCAATCGCTACCTGCGGCTGTACTTCATCGCCCAGGACATCCACGAGCGCGCCAGCTCCTCGCACTACCCCTACGGTGAGCTGGCCGAGGCGTTCTTTCATCACGATGTGCTGTTTCGCTGCCAGCGGCTGCTCGACCAGCAGGGCCGGGGCTGCCGCTCGCTGGCCCGGGCGCTGCTGATGCGCCGGCCGTTCGAGCATGGTCAGAGCGAACAGGCGCTGCGCGATCTGAGCGCCTCGCTCGACTACCTGCATGCCCAGCGGCGCCCCGAATGGCGCGGACTGCTGCACTCGCTGGACGCGCTGGCCGACAACCTGGCCACCCTCGAGCACCAGCTGAGCGGGGCGCAGAACCCCGACGCCCGCGACGAGCATCCAGACAGCAGCCTGTACGACCGCTCGCCGCGCGGGCTGCGCGACGTGCGCGACCGCCTCCTGTCGCACCTTACCCCGGCCTCGCCGATCTTCCGTCATGCCCTGCGGTTGTCGGTGACGCTGATGGTCGGTTACGGCGTGCTGCACCTGGTGCATCCCGCCCAGGGCTACTGGATCCTGCTCACCAGCCTGTTCGTGTGCCGGCCCAATTTTGGCGCTACGCGGCGTTTCTTGTGGCAGCGCATCGTCGGCACGGTGGTCGGGCTGGTCGCCGGCTGGGCGCTGATCTCGCTGTTTCCCGGCCAACTGATCCAGTTGTCGATCGCGGTACTCGCCGGGGTGGTGTTCTTCGCCAGCCGGACGCGGCACTACATCGTCGCCACCGCCGCCATCACGCTGCTGGTGCTGTGCAGCTTCAATCAGGTGGGCGACGGCTTCGGGCTGATCTGGCCACGGCTGTTCGATACCCTGGTCGGGGCACTGATCGCCGGCCTGGCGGTGATGCTGATCCTGCCCGACTGGCAGGGCCGGCGGCTGCATCGCCAGGGTGCCGAGACGCTCATCGCCAGCGTGCGCTACCTGCGCGAGATCGTCAGCCAGTACATCGGCGGCAAGCAGGACGATCTCGACTACCGGCTGGCGCGGCGCAACGCCCACAACGCCGACGCCGCGCTGTCCACACTGCTCGCCAACGTGCGCCTGGAGCCCGGGCATTTCCGCAAGGACGCCGAGGTCGGCTTTCGCTTCCTTGGCCATTCGCACACCCTGCTCAGCTATCTTTCGGCGCTCGGCGCGCATCGCGGCGAGACCCGCGCGCTGGCCGACGACGCCACGCTGCGCCAGGCCGCCGAGGCGATCGGCGACGATCTCGAGGCGATCGCCGGGCGGCTGCGCGAACGCGGCACGATGCCGGCGCTGGATGATGCCGAAGCGCGCGGCCTGGCGCTGCAGGCCCAGGCGATGGAGGAAAGCAGCGAGGAGCGCCGCTTGCTGCAGACTCAGCTGTCATTGATCAGCCGTCAACTGGTGGCGCTGCGCGATGCGGCGGCGCGGCTGGCGGCCCAGGAGGGCTGAGCGAGACGTAGTAAGGGCGCGTCTCACACCTGGCCGTAGCGGCCCGCTTCCTCGCCCAGCCAGCGGCGGATCAGCGGCGCGCTGGCATCCGGCGCTTCCTCGAGCAGCGCCCGGGCCAGCGGGCTGACGCGCTCGAGCAGATCGCGGTCGCGCTCCAGATCGGCGATCTTCATCTGCGCCAGGCCGGTCTGGCGGGTGCCCAGCACTTCGCCGGGGCCGCGCAGCTCGAGATCCTTCTCGGCGATGCGAAAGCCGTCGGTGGTCTCGCGCATCACCCCCAGCCGCTCGCGGGAGTGCGCCGACAGCGGCGGCCGGTAGAGCAGCACGCAGAAACTCTCGGTATCGCCGCGCCCCACCCGCCCGCGTAACTGATGAAGCTGCGACAACCCCAGGCGTTCGGGATTCTCGATGATCATCAGGCTGGCGTTGGGCACGTCGACGCCGACCTCGATCACCGTGGTGGCGACCAGCAGGTCGAGCTCGCCGCGCTTGAAGGCGTCCATCACCGCGGCCTTCTCGGCGGCCTTCATGCGCCCGTGGACCAGGCCGACGGCGAGTGCCGGCAGCGCCTCGGTCAGCGCGTCGCGGGTCGCTTCGGCAGCCTGGCACTGCAATGCCTCTGACTCCTCGATCAGCGTGCAGACCCAGTAGGCCTGGCGACCGGCGTCGCAGGCCCGGCGAATGCGCTCGACCACCTCGGGGCGGCGTTCGTCGGGCACCGCCACGGTCTGCACCGGGGTGCGCCCCGGCGGCAGCTCGTCGATCACCGACAGGTCGAGATCGGCGTAGGCGCTCATCGCCAGGGTGCGCGGGATCGGCGTGGCGGTCATGATCAGCTGATGCGGGGTCAGCCCGCCGGCTTCGCCCTTCTGGCGCAGCGCCAGGCGCTGGTGGACGCCGAAGCGATGCTGCTCGTCGACGATCGCCAGGCCCAGGCGCTGGAAGTGCACGTCCTCCTGGAACAGCGCATGAGTGCCCACCACTACCTGCGCCCGGCCGTCGGCGATCGCCGCCTTGGTGTCGAGGCGCGCCTTGCCCTTGAGCTTGCCGGCCAGCCAGGCGACGTCGATGCCCAGCGGCGTGAACCAGTCGCGGAAATTGCGAAAATGCTGCTCGGCGAGGATCTCGGTGGGCGCCATGACCGCCGCCTGGCAACCGCCGGCGATGGCGGCCAGCGCGGCCAGCGCGGCGACCACCGTCTTGCCCGAGCCGACGTCGCCCTGCACCAGGCGCAGCATCGGCTGGGCGGTTTCCAGGTCGCGGGCGATCTCGTCGAGCACCCTCCGCTGGGCGCCGGTCAGCGAGAACGGCAGCTGGGCGACGAAGCGCGTCTGCAGGCCGCGGCCGCTGGGCAGCGGCGGCGCGCCGTCGGCCTGGATGCGCAGGCGCACCTGACGCAGGCTGAGCTGGTGGGCGAGCAGCTCTTCCAGGGCCAGCCGGCGCTGGGTGGGGTGGGTGCCGGCGGCGAGCCGCTCGAGATCGGCATCCGGTGGCGGCTCGTGCAGGTAACGCAGGCAGGCGTGCAGCTCGGGTAGCCGGAAGCGTTCGCGCAGCGGTTCGGGAATGCCGTCGGGCAGCGCCTGCGGCGCGCCGGCAAGGATTTTCAGGGCCTGGCCGATCAGTCCGCGCAGGCGCGGCTGGGTCAGCCCCACGGTGGTCGGGTAGATCGGCGTCAGATGGTCCTCGACCGGGGTCTCGCCGGATTTCAGCAGGCGATACTCGGGATGATAGATCTCGAGCCCGGTGGCGCCGGCGCGCGCCTCGCCGAAGCAGCGCACGTGCGCTCCGGGGGCGAACTGCTGCTGCTGGGCCGGCGAGAAGTGGAAAAACCGCAGGCTGATGATCCCCGAGCCATCCTTGAGCCGCACCAGCAGGCTGCGTCGGCGGCCCTTGACCACGTCGGCGGCGGCCACCTCGCCCTCGACCACGCCCTCCATGCCGGCGCGCAGGGTGCCGATCGGGGTGATCCGCGTGCGATCCTGATAGCGCAGCGGCAGATGGAACAACAGGTCGCCGAGCGTATCGATGCGCAGCCGCGCCAACTTGGCGGAGAGCGCCTCGCCGACCCCGTCGAGCGCGTTGACCGGTTGGTCGAGCTCGCTCATGCCGGCACAGGGTCGACATGACGCTGCTGGCAGGCGTCGATCGCCGCGATCAGCGCATCGATCGCCTTGGGCCGCGGGAAGCTGGCCCGCCAGGCGATCGCCACGGTACGGCTGGGCGCGGTGGGTGTGAAGGGCCGGCTCTCGAGCAATCCGGACTCGTAATGATTGGTGCCGATCGCCGAGCGCGGCAGCACGGTGACGCCGAGCTTGGAGGCGACCATGTGGCGGATCGTCTCCAGCGAGCCGCCTTCGGCGGTCAAGGTGTTGCTCGGGCTGTTGAGGTGGGTGCCGATCGCCGGGCAGGCCTCGAGGATTTGATCGCGGAAGCAATGGCCCTCGCCGAGCAGCAGCAGGCGCTCGTCGAGCAGGTTCTCCTTGTCGATGGTCGCCTTGCGCGTCCAGGGATGATCGCTGGGCATCAGCACTTCGAAGGGCTCCTCATAGAGCGCTCGCGTGACCACGTCGGCCTCGGTGAACGGCAGCGCGACGATGATCGCGTCGAGCTCGCCGCTTCTGAGCTTGCGGCGCAGCTCGGCGGTGAAGCTCTCCTCGATGTACAGCGGCATCTGCGGCGCGCTGCGTGACAGCTCGGGGATCAGGTAGGGGAATAAGTAGGGGCCGATGGTGTAGATCGCACCGATGCGCAACGGGCTGGCCAGCTGATCCTTGCCTTCGTTGGCCAGCTCGCGGATCACGCTGGCCTGCTCGAGCACGCGCTGGGCCTGGCTTATCACCTTCTCGCCCAGCGGCGTGACCTGGACGGTGGACTTGGAGCGCTCGAACAACGCCACCCCCAGCTCCTCTTCGAGTTTCTTCACGGCCACCGACAGCGTGGGCTGCGAGACGAAGCAGCGCTCGGCGGCACGCCCGAAGTGGCGCTCCTGCGCCAAGGTTACGATGTAGCGAAGTTCTGTTAGAGTCATGAGTGGGGCCGAGAGGGCTATCCTATTGCATCGATGAATGACTTCGTTTTACCAAGGAGCCAGGTAAAGGTGAAGAATACGAGTCTTATTCTGGGCTGCGGCGACATCGGAACGACGCTGGGCCTGCAGCTGGCGGAAGCCGGTCATCGCGTGATCGGCGTGCGTCGCCATCCGCAATCCCTCGACGATACGCCGATCGAGCCATTGGCGCTCGATCTCAACGATTCGGCGGCGCTTGCGCAGCTGCCCGAGGCCGACATTATCGTTTATGTGGCCAGCGCCGACCATTTCGATGAAACGGCCTATCGGGCCGCTTACCTCGATGGCCTCAAGGCGGTGCTCGACGAGTTCGGCCGGCGCGAGGCGGCACCCAAGCGGGTGTTTTTCGTGTCCTCGACCGGGGTCTATGCCCAGCAGGACGGCGAACAGGTCGACGAGCACTCCCCGACCGAGCCGCACGGCTTTTCCGGGCAACTGATGCTGGCCGCCGAGCAGGCGCTGCAGGCGCACTCGCTGCCGGGCACCGTGGTGCGCTTCTCGGGCATCTACGGGCCCGGCCGCGACCGGCTGATCCAGCAGGTGCGCGAGGGCCGCATGGGCGCGGCGATTCCGCCGATGTATACCAACCGCATCCATCGCGACGATTGCGCCGGAGTGCTTGCCCACCTGATCGAAATGACGCTGGCCGAGCGCGAGATCGACACGCTCTACCTGGCCAGCGACTGCGAGCCGGTGCCATTGCACGAGGTCACCGCCTGGCTGGCGCAGCGCCTCAAGGTCGAGTCGAGCGCAACCATGCAGTCGCCGCTCAAGCGCCGCTCGAGCAAGCGCTGCAACAACACCCGGCTGTGCGAGACCGGCTACCGCTTTCGTTACCCGACCTTCCGCGAAGGCTACGCCGAACTGCTGGCCACCGGCGCCGCGACCCGCCCCGAGAAGGCCTGAGCGGCGCAGCGCCCTGTCGGCGACGAGGCTAGTCGCCGATCACCATGATTGCCTCGGCCTCGACCTGGCTGCCCTTGGGCAGCGCCGTGACGCCGACCGCCGCGCGCGCCGGGTAGGGCGACTCGAAGAATTCCTCCATGACCGTGTTGACCTTGGCGAAGTCGTCCAGATCGACCAGATAGAGGTTGAGCTTGACGATGTCCTGCAGCGAGCCGGCGGCCTCCTCGCAGACCGCGGCAAGATTCTTGAACACCTGGCGGGCCTGGGCCTGAATATCGCCGTCGACAAGTTCCATGCGCTGCGGATCGAGCGGGATCTGCCCCGACAGATAGATGGTGTTGCCGGCCTTGATGGCCTGCGAATAGGGGCCGATGGCGGCGGGCGCCTTGTCGGTCTGGATGACGGCCTTGTTGCTCATGGCGAGACTCCTTCAGTTATCGTTGTGCCTGGCCGGGGCCAGGCAACGCTTGCGAGAACACAGCAAAAACGCAACGCCCGCCCCGCCGCCGTCGGGCGGCGGGGCGGGCGAGATGCTTCAGTTGGGGATGCGGTTGATGCGACTGACGTGCGGCAGGTTGCGGATCCGCTTGATGATGCGTGCCAGATGCACCCGGTCGCGCACCGAGAGCGTGAGGTTGATGATCGATAGCCGCGCGTCGCGCTCCTCGATGCCCACTCGCTCGATATTGGCGTCGGCATCGGTGACCAGTCCGGCCAGTTCGGCGACCAGCCCGCGGCGCGTCTCCATGGCGATGCGCAGCGCCACCGGGAAATCGCCGCTGACCTCGTCCGCCCACTCCAGCGCGTACAGCTTGTCGGGATCGCTGCGCAGTTCGCGCACGTTGCGGCATACATTGCGGTGGACGACGATGCCCTTGCCCACCGACAGGTGGCCGATGATCGCATCGCCGGGCAGCGGGTGACAGCAGCGTGCGAAACTCAGCACCATGCCTTCGGTGCCGCTGATGACCATCGGGCCGGTCTGGTTGCCCTGGCCGCCGAGGCCTACGTTATCGGCCTCGGCGACCGGCTGCTCGGCCAGCTGGCGGGCGATGACATAGGCCATGCGCGTGCCCATGCCGATCGATTCCAGCAGGTCGTCGGGCGCCTTGAGCTCGAGCGTCTTGAGTAGCGCCGACAGCCGTGCCTCGGGTAGCTCCTCGAGGCTGGTGTCGAAGTCGGCCAATGCCTTGTTGAGCAGCCGCCGGCCGAGATGGATCGATTCGTTACGCTGCTGGTGCTTGAGCGCGTGACGGATCGCCGAGCGCGCCTTGGCGGTGATCACGAACGACAGCCAGGCGAGGTTGGGGCGCGCCCCGGGGGCGGTGATGATCTCCAGTGTCTGGCCGCTTTCCAGGCGGCTCGACAGCGGCGCCAGGTGGCGGTCGATGCGGCAGGCGATGCAGCTGTTGCCGATGTCGGTGTGCACGGTGTAGGCGAAATCGACCGCGGTGGCGCCCTGCGGCAGCTCCATGATGTCGCCCTTGGGCGTGAACACGTAGATATCGTCGGGAAACAGGTCGTTCTTGACGTGTTCGATGAACTCCAGCGAGTTGCCGGCATGGCGCTGCATCTCGAGCAGCCCGCGCACCCACTCGCGGGCCCGGGCGTGGCTGCCGGCGGCGATCGGCCGATCGGTCTGGCCGGCCTTGTACAGCCAGTGCGCGGCGATGCCGTTGTTGGCCATCGCCTCCATCTCGCGAGTGCGGATCTGCACCTCGATGGGCATGCCGTTGGCGCCGAACAGCGTGGTGTGCAGACTCTGGTAGCCGTTGGCCTTGGGAATCGCGATGTAATCCTTGAAGCGCCCCGGAACCGGCTTGTAGAGGTTGTGCACCGCGCCGAGGATGCGATAACAGGTGTCGACGTCGTCGGTGATGATGCGAAAGCCGAACACGTCCATGATCTCGGCGAACGGCTTGCGCTGGTCGCGCATCTTGCGATAGATCGACAGCAGGTGCTTCTGGCGACCGATCACCGTGCCCGGCAGCGCGTCGTCGTCGAGGCAGTTCTGCAGGCTGGTCTGGACCTGGCGGATCATCGTCCGGCGGTTGCCGCGGGCCATCGACACGGCGCGCTTGATGCGCTCGGCGCGCATCGGGTAGATCGCCTGGAACGACAGATCCTCGAGCTCGATGCGGATGGTGTTGATGCCCAGCCGGCCGGCAATGCGGGCGTAGATCTCGAGCGTCTCGCGGGCGATGCGACGCTTCTTGTCGGGACGCAGCGCGCCCAGCGTGCGCATGTTGTGCAGCCGGTCGGCGAGCTTGACGATAATCACCCGAATGTCCTGGGACATCGCCAGGACCATCTTCTGGAAGTTCTCGGCCTGGGCGACCGCCTTGTCCTCGAAGGTGATCTGAGTCAGCTTCGAGACGCCGTCGACCAGCTCGGCGACCGGTTCGCCGAACTGTTGGGCCAGCGCTTCCTTGGTGACGCCGGTGTCCTCGATCACGTCGTGCAGCATGGCGGCCATCAGGCTCTGATGGTCCATGTGCATGTTGGCGAGGATATTGGAGACGGCGAGCGGGTGGGTGACGTAGGGCTCGCCGGAGCGGCGGCGCTGGCCGTCGTGGGCCTGTTCGGCGTAGTAGAAGGCGCGCTTGACCTGCTGGATCTCGTCCTGCGGGAGATATCCGCCGAGGCGGTCGGCCAAGTCATCGATGGTAAACATGCAGCGCGCCTATTGGGTTAAGCCCTGACGTTGAAGCCCCTGACGTTAAAACCCGGCGCCTGGCGCGTTGCGGCAAGCCGCATGACGCCGCCAAGGCGACGGCGGGCCTCAGGACTCCGGGTCGTAGCTCGGCTCGGGGCGCGAGGGGCGTACGGGGGCTTCCACCGGCTCGTTGAGCACGTTCTCGTCGATCTGACCGGCGGCGATCTCGCGCAGCGCCATCACGGTGGGCTTGTCGTTTTCCCACGGCAGGCGGGCATCGCGGGTGCCGCGGGCCAGTTGCCGGGCGCGCTGGGTGGAGATCATCACCAGCTTGAAACGGTTTTCGACGTGGTCGAGACAATCTTCTACGGTAACTCGCGCCATGGACGGTATTCCTGACTTGGCCGATAAAGCATGATTCGGGGGCGCGATCGCGTCGCGCGGTAGGACAGATCAGTCTACTCGACCCCCTCGATGCGTGACAAGAGCGCTTGTAGCAGGGCGCCGTGGCGTTCGCGCACCCGTGCGAGCCGCGAGCGCTCGGCGAGTACCAGGCCGCCCAGCTGGGCCAGCGCGTCGTCGAAGTCGTCGTTGATGATCACGTGCTGGTATTCGTCGAAGTGCGACATCTCGCTGACCGCGTCGCGCATGCGCCGGGCGATCACCTCGGGGCCGTCGGTACCGCGCGAGGCCAGCCGCTGATGGAGCGCCTCCCGCGAGGGCGGCAGAATGAACAGCGAGACCGCTCCGGGTATCTGCTCGCGGACCTGACGCGCGCCCTGCCAGTCGATCTCGAGGATCACGTCCTCGCCGGCGGCGAGGCGCGCCTGGACCGCCGGGCGCGAGGTGCCGTAGTCGTTGTCGAAGACCCGTGCATGTTCGAAGAAGTCGCCGCGCTCGACCATGCGCTCGAAGGTCGCGACGTCCACGAAGTGGTAGTTGACGCCGTCGACTTCGCCGGGGCGCATGGCCCGGGTGGTGTGCGACACCGAGACCTGGATGCCGTCGAGGCGTTCGATCAGTGCGCGCACCAGGCTGGTCTTGCCGGCGCCCGACGGCGCCGAGACGATGTAAAGCGTGCCATGGGACATAACGGGTCCGATTGAGCCGGTTCAAAGGAGCCGTAAATTATCGCATATTGTCGCGCTGGCTCTACACTAACCCGACCGATTCGCAACCTTAAGGACGCTCATGGCTTTCGCCACCGCTTCTTCCCCTGCCGGGCGTTCGCCGGCGCGGGCCTTTCTGGGCGCCGCTTTCGCCTTTCTGGTGATCATGCTGGGAACCACGCTGCCCACGCCGCTGTACCCGCTCTATCAGGCGCAGTACGGCTTCTCGCAGCTGATCATCACGGTAATCTTCGCCGCCTACGCGGTGGGGGTGATGGGTGCGCTGATCGTGACCGGGCGCTGGTCCGACCAGCTCGGCCGGCGCCCGCTGCTGTTCGCCGGGCTGGTTGCCGCGGCACTGAGCGATGCGTTGTTCCTGGCCAGCGATGGCTTGGCGCCGTTGCTGGTGGCGCGGGTCGTCTCGGGGATCTCCGCGGGGATCTTCACCGGCACGGCGACGGTGGCGGTGATCGAGCTGGCGCCGCCGGCCTGGCGGCGTTCGGCGACCTTCGCCGCCACCGCCGTCAACATGGGCGGGCTGGGCCTGGGCCCGGTGATCGCGGGGCTGCTCGGCGAGTACGTGGAGTGGCCGTTGCACTTGGCCTACGCCGTGCATCTGGGCCTGCTGGCGTTGGCGGTGGTCGCCGTCGCCTACGCCCCGGAAACGGTGACGCGCCCGGCGCGGCCGCGGTTGCGCATGCAGCGTCTGCGCGTGCCGGATACGGTGCGCGGGGTGTTCCTGCCGGCGGCGATCGCCGGGTTCGCCGGCTTCGCGGTGCTGGGCTTTTTCACCGCCACCGCGCCGGCCTTCATGCAACAGGTGCTGGGTCAGTCCAACCTGGCGCTGATCGGGCTGGTCGCCGGGTCGGTGTTCTTCGCCTCGACGCTGGGCCAACTGATGCAGGGCCGGCTGCCGGCGGCCTGGCGCTTGCCGCTGGGCTGCGCGGTGGTCATCGTCGGGGCAGCGCTGGTCGGCCTCGGCATCGCCCTGGCGACAATGGGGCTGTTTCTCGGTGGGGCGTTGATCGCCGGGTTCGGCCAAGGCATCGGCTTTCGCGCCGGGCTGGGCGCCATCGCCGCGGCGAGCCCGGCCGACCAGCGCGGTTCGGTGACCTCGACCTTCTTCGTGATCGCCTACGTGGCGCTGTCGATCCCGGTGGTGGGCATCGGCCTGGTCTCGCGTTCGATCGGCCTGGCGCCGACCGGGGTGGGATTCGCCGGCTTCGTGGCGCTGCTTTCCGGCGTGGCGCTGGTATTATTGCTGCGCCGTTCGCCCCCGGCCTAATCGATCTACAGGAGTCCGCCATGACCGTCCCCACCACGCTGCGCATCCGCCGCCCCGACGACTGGCACCTTCACCTGCGCGACGGCGAGCTGATGGCGGCGGTGCTGCCCTATACCAGCGCCGTATACGGCCGGGCGATCGTGATGCCCAACCTGGCGCCGCCGGTGACCACGGTGGCCGCCGCCGCGGCCTACCGCCGGCGCATCCTCGACGCGCTGCCCGCCGGGCATGACTTCACGCCGCTGATGACCTGCTACCTGAGCGAGAGCGTCACCGCCGACGAGCTCGAGCGCGGCTATCGCGAGGGCGTGTTCACCGCCGCCAAGCTCTACCCGGCCAACGCCACCACCAACTCCGCCCACGGCATTCGCGACGTCACGGCGATCTATCCGCTGTGCGAGGTCATGCAGCGCATCGGCATGCCGCTGCTGATCCACGGCGAGGTGACCCGCGCCGAGGTGGACATCTTCGATCGCGAGAAGGTCTTCATCGACACGGTGATGGCGCCGCTGCGGCGCGCCTTCCCCGAGCTCAAGATCGTCTTCGAGCACATCACCACCGGCGACGCCGCGCAGTACGTGCAGGCGGGCGACGACTGCCTGGCGGCGACGATCACCCCGCAGCACCTGGCCCACAATCGCAACGACATGCTGGTCGGCGGCATTCGCCCGCACCTGTACTGCCTGCCGATCCTCAAGCGCGGCAGCCATCAGCAGGCACTGCGCGCGGCGATCGCCAGCGGTCATCCACGCTTCTTCCTGGGCACCGACTCGGCGCCGCATCTGGCCCACACCAAGGAGACCGCCTGCGGCTGCGCCGGGGTGTTCAACGCGCCGACCGCGCTCGAGGTCTATGCCACGGTATTCGAGGAGGAGGGCGCGCTCGACTACTTCGAGGCGTTCTGTTCCGAGAACGGTCCGCGCTTCTATGGCCTGGCACTCAACCAGGGCCACGTCGAGTTGACCCGTCAGGCGCAGACGGTGACCGAATCGATTAGCTGCGGCGGCGAACGCCTGGTGCCGTTTCGCGCCGGCGAGTCGTTGGCCTGGCGGCTGACTGCCGAGCGCTGAACGCTCTTATGCTTAAGTCGTAATTCTGCAGGAATCACCCTGTTTCAATGAACCGCCGACAATACCGGACGCGCGGCCACGAGAGTCACGCGTCCTGCACGGATGCAGGCACCGCCGGCCATCCTTGCAATAGAGAGCTTTCATATGAGCGATGCCGCTTCGTCATCGGCGCCCTTGCCCAGAGCATCTGGCAGGCAGCGCCCTTCGGCACGGGCTTGCTTGCGCCACGTGTAGACGGTGCCCAGCGAGCTCCCTTCCTGCTCCGCGATCACCTGCGGGGAGAGGTTGCGGGGAGGCAGCAGCTTGGCTACCACGGCTTGCCGGCGCTCCCTCGGAGTAACGAGGCATGAGTGTCTCCTTTCGCCCCCTGGTCGGTTTATAAGGGTATCAGAGGGTGCTATCTCTCTATCTAACGGACTAGATCCAGCAGCTTGCCGAAAGAATCCACAACATCATATTGCACCTTAGCTGTCGCGATTGTTTCGAAGAACTCAGTGGCACATCTGATCTTGGCCTGCTCGATTTCGCGCAACTCCAGCGATGACATGCTGCCCTTGGTCTCGGCCACGAAGTAGACATGCTTGACGTCATTTTCGCTGAAGGCGATGGCCCAGTCAGGGTTGTA
>NZ_JAIRBP010000033.1:0-40982 GCF_021151495.1 Halomonas sp. IOP_31
CTGGAGGGCATGAACAATCGGATCAAGGTCATCAAACGGATGGCCTACGGGTACCGTGACACGGCGTACTTCTTCCTGAAGATCCGGGCCGCTTTTCCCGGCAAAGTGCGATGAACCGGAATTTTCGGGGGTGACGCTGGCTGACGGCTCGCTCGGCGATGCGCAGTTGAAACCCGCCCCGGATTATCGCCCGCGCCTGAAGCTCGCCTCGCTGGATATCGAGACCAGCGAGCGCGGCGAGCTGTACTCGATCGCGCTGGAGGGCTGCGGGGCGCGCACGGTCTATATGCTGGGCCCGGCGAACGGGCAGGGCGGCGACGCCGAAGCGGGCCGCGACTTCGAGCTCCACTATTGCGCAAGCCGCAACGCGTTGCTCACCTGTCTCAATGCGTGGATGGCACGCCATGACCCGGATGCGCTCATCGGTTGGAGCCTGATCCAGTTCGACCTGCGCATCCTGCAGCGTCATGCCGAGCAACTGGGCATCCCGCTATTGCTGGGGCGTGGCGGCGAGCCGATGGAGTGGCGCACCCATGGCAGCAAGCTCGATCACTTCTTCGCCGCCGCACCCGGGCGGCTGATCATCGACGGCATCGAGATGCTGCGTCAGGCGACCTGGCGTTTCGCCTCGTTCAGCCTGGAGAACGTCGCCCGGGAACTGCTCGGCGAGGGCAAGGCGATCGACGATCCCTACCAGCGCATGGACGCCATCAATCGCCTGTTCGCCGAGGACAAGCCGGCCCTGGCCCGCTACAACCTCAAGGACTGCGAGCTGGTCACGCGGATCTTCGCGCATACCGAGCTGATCGACTTCCTGCTCGAGCGTGCCACCGTCACCGGACTGCAGGCCGATCGCAGCGGCGGCTCGGTGGCGGCGTTCTCGCATCTCTACCTGCCGCGTATGCACCGGCTCGGTTTCGTGGCTCCCAACCTGGGTAGTCAGCGTGGCGAGAACAGTCCCGGCGGCTTCGTGATGGATTCACGCCCGGGGCTCTACGATTCGGTGCTGGTGCTCGATTTCAAGAGCCTCTATCCCTCGATCATCCGCACCTTCCTGATCGACCCGGTGGGGCTGGCGCAGGGGCTGGCCGAGCCCGAGAACGAGACGCTGCCCGGCTTTCGCGGCGCGCGCTTCTCGCGCACCCGCCATGCGCTGCCCGAGATGGTGGCGCGGGTCTGGCAGGGGCGCGAAGTCGCCAAGCGCGAGGGCAACGCACCGCTTTCCCAGGCGCTGAAGATCATCATGAACTCCTTCTACGGCGTACTGGGCGCCTCGGGCTGCCGGTTCTTCGACCCGCGCCTGTCGTCGTCGATCACCCTGCGCGGCCACGAGATCATGCACCGCACCCGCGAACTGATCGAGGCCGAGGGATATACCGTTATCTACGGTGATACCGACTCGACGTTCGTGTGGTTGGGTCGTGCCCACGAAGACGACGAGGCCGCCCGGATCGGCCGGCAGCTGGTCCAGCGCGTCAACGCCTGGTGGCGCGAACATCTGCGCCAGCAATACACGCTGGAAAGTGCCCTGGAACTGCAGTTCGAGACGCACTTTCGGCGTTTTCTGATGCCGACCATTCGCGGCGCGGAGGTGGGCAGCAAGAAACGCTACGCCGGATTGGTGCGCGAGGCCGACGGCAGCGAGCGGCTGGTGTTCAAGGGCTTGGAAACGGTGCGCGCCGACTGGTCGCCGCTGGCCAAGCGTTTCCAGCAGGAGCTTTACCGGCGGATCTTCGTCGGCGAGCCCCACCGCGACTTCGTGCGCGACTATGTGCAGCGTACCCTCGCCGGCGAGTACGACGAGCGGTTGATCTATCGCAAGCGGCTGCGTCGCAAGCTCGACGATTATCGACGTAACGTGCCGCCGCACGTACGCGCGGCACGTCTCGCCGACGCCTACAACGACCAGATGGGGCGGCCTCGACAATACCAGCACGGCGGCTGGATCAGCTACGTGATGACCTTGGCGGGACCGGAGCCACTGGAAACGCGGCGCTCGCCCATCGACTACCAGCATTACCTGACTCGCCAGTTGCAGCCGGTGGCCGATGCGATCCTGCCGTTCGTCGCTGACGACTTCGATGCCCTGACCGACCGTCAGTTGGGGTTGTTCTAGTCCAACGGCATTGCCGCAATCATGCCGATACAAAAACAAGGCCCCGCAAGAGCGGGGCCAATATCTTTCCATGATCATGTCGATCGGCATGAAGTGCCGTTTCACTCACTCAGGTGGATGCTTGCACCTGTGCGGATTCCTCCATGGGGGCCTCCCCCCTTGAGGTTTCCAGCCGGCGCGTTTCGGAGCGCTGCTGACTCGAGACGTCGATCTCGATCTCGCGCGGCTTCTGCGCTTCGGGAATCTCGCGCAGCAGGTCGATGATCAGCAGGCCGTTTTCCAGTTTCGCGCCGCGCACCTCGATATGATCTTCAAGCCGATAGGTCAGCTTGAAGGAGCGCTGGGCGATGCCCTGGTGCATGTACCGAACCCGATCGTCCTGCTCGGCCTGGGGCTTGGCGCCGGAAACGCTGAGCACGCCCCCTTCGAGCTGAATGCTCAGTTCCTGCTCGGTGAACCCGGCCACGGCCAGGATGATGCGGTACTCGTTCTCGCCATGCTTCTCGACGTTGTACGGCGGAAAGCCGGTTGTTGCGCTGCTTTCGAAGGCGCGTTCGAATAGATCGTTGAAGCGATCGAAACCGATCGAGTGACGGAAGAGCGGTTCCAGTGAGAATGCCGTATTCATAGTATGTTCTCCCCATTTGATGAGCGAAGCCATACCCCTATTGACGGGACCCACTTGGCGGCATCCCATGGCTAGGGATCTACCTTTCGGCACTTCATGAAATGGGGTCTGATACAACCGCTTCAATAGGCATATTTGTAAAAAATTGTATCAGGGCCTGTTGACGTTTTGTCGCGCTGGCTCCGTCAGTTGCCAGAAGCGGTACACGAAAGCTGTCAGTCCCGCCTGGATACTCTTTTGTCTGCCCGCGACATGTTCCAGCTTGAATGTCTTGCAAGTGATTGCTTACAAGTTCATATCCCAGCTATCGGCAGCCGAGGGAGAGGATTGGGCCGGGATGGGTACGAACGTCAACGCGTGGCGCGCTGCATGGCCTGAGCGCCGGTGGGCCGATCACAAGCCGAGCTGCCCAAGAAAGTGCGCCAGCAGCGCCGGTTCGAGTATCAGCGCGATGACCACGCCACCGAGTGCGCCGCCCAGGTGCGCTTCGTGAGCCAGCCCGCCGGCCTGGTCGGGGGCACGGCTGCGCATGGCGTACAGCGACAGGGCGACGAAGCCGATGGCGAACAGGATCGCCGGGATGGGAATGGCGAAGAACAGATAGAGCAGCCGGAAAGGTTCGTAGAGGCAGAAGGCGAAGACCACGCCGGTAATCGCCCCCGACGCGCCGACCGCCGAGTAGCGCGGGCTGTTGCGATGGACGATCAGCGCTAGCCCCTGGGCGGCAAGATCGGAACCGAAATACAAAAGCAGATAGCGCAGCGGCCCCAGAGCGGCTTCCAGCCAGGGGCCGAAGAAGTACAGCGTCAGCATGTTGACCAGTAGGTGCGCGCCGTTGACGTGCAGGAAGCCCGCGCTCAGCAGGCGATGGAACTCGCCGTGACGCAGGATGCGCTCTGGCCGAAAGGCCAGCGTGGCGAAGAGCTGAGGCCGGCGATGCAGCACGAACAGGCTGATGGCAACGTTGACGACGAGCAGCGCCAGGGTGATCGGCGCCTGGGTCAGATCAAGCATGGCGTTCCTCTGCTCTACTCTCTGCTGATGAAGCGCACCACGGCCTGCTGATGAAGCGCACCACGGCATTGTTGGCCACCAGTCATTGAGCATGCAACCTCTTCGTCGGGCACTTGTCGGAAAGATAGCCTTCGTCACTACGTATCGATCCAAGGAGACACCTCGTGCTCGACGCTATCCAGCAATTCTTTCAGCGTGCCTTGACCATGCCGGGAGCCGACGACGACCAGCGGCATTTGACCCTGGAACTGGCCACCGCGGCGCTGCTTTGCGAAATCGTGCGTGCCGACCAACGCACCGATCCCGCCGAACTCGACGCCTGGCGGGGCATGCTAAAGGCACGCTTTTCCCTGGACGATCAACGGGTCGATGAGCTGATGGCGCTGGCGACCCACGAGACGAACCAGGCAGTCGATCATTTCCAGTTCGTGCGGCTGGTCAACGAGCATTACGACTACGCCGACAAGGTCGCACTGGTCGAGTTGATGTGGCAGCTGGCCTACGTCGACGAGGCGCTTGATGCCCATGAAGAGCACCGCATCCGCAAGCTGGCGGATCTGCTGTTCGTCCGCCACAGCGATTTCATCCGTGCCAAGCTGCGGGTCCAGGCGCGGCGCGGCGGTGTATCGGGGTGAAGAGCATGGGCATCGGGTTGGGGTGGCCCGCTCGGGCGAGCCGGGTTGGCTAGCGATGCGGACTCTGGTGCCAGGGCAGGCCGGCGCGAGCACTGCGTTCGAGCTCGGCGATCACCTGGGCGCCGAGCAGCAGGATCACCGCACCGATCTCGAGACTCAGCAGCACCACGATCAGCGTCGCCAATGAGCCGTAGACAGCATTGACGTAGGAAACGTTGGCAAAGTAGTAACTCAGGGTAAGCCGGACGATCTCCCACAGCAGGGCGGCGACAAAGCCGCCGATCAGCGCGCGATGGGGCGCGATGCGCACCACCGGCATGATCTTGTAGATGGCGCTGAACAGCCCGCACAGACCGACGAAACTCAAGACATTGAGCGATATTACAGCCACGCTGGCCGAGGGCAGCTCGATGTCGAACAGCATGATTACTATTTGATTGAAGGCATTGCCCATCGCGACCAGCACGGTCAGCGCCAGCAAGCCGGCACCGAGTACCAACATGAAGGCGTAGGGCAACAGCGCCGACACCCAGAAACGGCGCTTCTTGTCGACCTCGTCGGCCTGGTGGAAAATCAGCGCGATGGAATCCTCGAGCATGCGAAAGGCGAATGAGCTGAAGAACAGCAATACCAGAGTCCCGACGAAGCCCACGACATTGCGCGAATCGACCAGCGTACGCACCGCATCGAGAATCACGTCGGCGTGGGCCGGTGCCAGGTGCTGGGCCTGAATGGCGATGATACCCAGCAGGCGTTGTTCATCGACGATATGGGTCAGCAGCACGGAGAGCAGGGCGAACAGCGGAACGGTCGAGAGCAGGACGTTATAGCCGACGCCGCCGGCCAGAAGAATGCCGCGATTGTGCAGGAAAGCGGCGAGTACGCGCCATGAGAACTGCCAGACCTGGCGGGCCAGAACGAGACGTTGCATTCCATTCCCTTGCAGCTTGGAACAAAGGTCCCGAAACGATGTGCTTCGGGCAGTCGTTGACGGTTCCCTGCCGGGCGGCTGGCAACGAGGATGGCTGTCATCCGACACTGACAGTATCCGCCAGGAAGCACTCGAGCACCAAGCCGTGGCAGGCGCTGGAGCGCTTCATGCGGACACGCACGCCGGAGCCCGCCTGAATGAGGCGTACTCACTGACAAGCAATCGAGGAGTTCCTCGGCAGCGCCAGGCTCACAGGGAGGTGATGCATGCATGAGGAACATGAAGACGCAGAGCCGGAAAACCTAGAGCAATTGCTCGCCGAGCTCGAGCGGGCCGTCAGCGAAGAGCGCCAATCCGGCGCGCCGGTCAGCCTGGCGCTGCTGCTCGAGGCGGTGGGCAACCGGGCGTTCGGCCCGTTATTGATAATTGCCGGGCTGATCACGGTCATGCCCCTGGTGGGCGATATTCCCGGCGTGCCGACGCTGATGGCGTTGCTGGTGGCGCTCAGTGCGGGCCAGCTGCTATTGCGACGCAAGCGCCTATGGTTGCCGAAGTGGCTGTTGCGCCGCTCGCTGTCCCGGTATCACTTTCTCAAGGGGTTGCGCCGTCTGTATCCGCTGGCGTGCTGGACCGACCGATTGCTGAAGCCGCGTCTGACCGGGCTGACCCGGGGCGCCGGCCTGCAGTGCGTGGCGCTGACCTGCCTGGCCATTGCCTTGTGCATGCCGCTGATGGAGCTCGTGCCGTTCTCCGCAACCGGCGCCGGCGCGGCACTGACCGCCTTCGGCCTGGCGCTGATCGCCCGCGATGGCCTGGTGGCATTGATTGCACTGGGCGTGACCCTGGCGACCGCGGTACTGGTGGCCCAGTCGCTCTGGTGAGCTTTCGTCGGGTGCCGTAAAGTAGCGGGCCAATCGTCGACCGGAGGTTCCATGCTGGAAATTTCCCGCCAGGTCAGCCTGCCCGACAGCGAATTCGAGATTCAGGCCGTGCGCGCCCAGGGCGCAGGTGGCCAGAACGTCAACAAGGTCGCTTCAGCGGTGCATCTGCGCTTTGACATCGGCGCCTCGTCGTTGCCGGCCCTCTACAAGGAGCGCTTGCTGGTGCTGGCCGATCAGCGCATCACCCGGCAGGGCGTGGTCGTGATCAAGGCGCAGCGCTACCGGACTCAGGAGCAGAATCGCGAGGATGCCCGGATGCGGCTGCGCGAGCTGATCCGTAGCGTGGCCCGCGAACGTCCCAGGCGAATACCCACGCGCCCCAGCAAGGCGGCCAAGCGTAGGCGAGTGGATGCCAAGACGCGCAAGGGCAAGCACAAGGCGCTGCGCGGCAGGATCGATAGCGAGTGAATGGCCGCTGTACAAGGCGACGTTGAATTTTCGTTCTACTCAATTAGTGAATTCGTCTTGCCCATCGGGGTGTTCATGGCCATGGTGAACTGGTACGCAGCCGAACCTAGGAGATGATCCATGGCCGAGACACCGCCGGAGCAGCCCCAGAACAAGCCCCAGAGCCCTTTCAAGGATAATCGGGTACGCATCGTCGTTGTGGTCGCGATAATCGCGGTGATCGTGGCGATCTTCGTGGCCTCCAACGCCAGTTCGCAGAAGGAGAAATGGCAGGCTCAACGCGAGTCGATGCAGGCACAGATCGCCCAGCTTCAGAACGAAAAACAATCCCTGCAACAGCGCAACGCCGATTTCGAGAAGGCCTATTCAAGCGTCGAAGCGGCCCAGCAGGAGCAGCAGTCGCTCGAGCAGCAGAATAGCCAGGCGCAGGAGCAGCTCAGCCAACTGCAGTCGCAGGTCGAGGACGTGCAGGCCCAGCTCGAGGAAACACAGGCTCGACTGGCACAGCGCACACAGCAACTGAAAGCCTTGCAGGATCAGGTCGGCCAGGCCCAGGCCCAGCTCGAGGATCTCAATGGCCAGGCTCAGCAGGCCCAGCAGCGTCTCGACAGCGCTCAGTCCGAATTGAAGAAGACGCAGCAGCAAATCGCCGATGCCGAGGGCCGTCGCACCGAGCTCGAGGAGAAGGTCAAGGCGCAGCAATCGCGTCTCGAACAGTTGGCCGAGCAGCTCGATACGCGGCAAACGGAACTTGCCGACATCGAAGGTCAGAAGACCACCGCCAAGGAAAATCTCGGACAGCTCAAGCAATCGCTGGCCGAAGTACAGCAGCGCGAGAAGTCGATGAGCGCCCAGGTCGCGTCCGCTGAGCAGCGCTTGAGCGAGCTGCAGGCGCAGATCCAGACGCGCACCCAGCGTCTCGGCAAACTCCAGACCTCCATCGCCAACATCCAGCAGGAGCTTTCCAGCATCGCCGCGATGCAGGAGACGCTGAACGAGCTCTCCCAGCGCATCGGTTCCGCTACGTCAGCCGGGGACGAGACGCCGTCAGGCGCGCAGGGCGCTTCGGACCAACCGCAGAATGGTTCTGAACCGGCCGGTGACGGCCAGCAAGATGGCGTCCAGAGTGGCGCGGACCAAAGTGGTAATAGCCAGAGCGGCGATTCCCGGGGCTCGCAAGGCGGTTCGGGCGCGTCGCAAGGCCAGGAGCGGTCTTCCTCCGGTCAGCAGGGCCAGCCGCAGGGCGATCAGCCACAGAGTGGATCCGAGACTCAGAGCGAGCAGAGCGAGGAGGCATCCCCGCAATCCTGATCATGTATTGAGTTGCTGATCTCATTTCGCCCGGCCAAATGGCCGGGCGTTTTATTTTCAGATCGGACCTAAGCGATGCTAAGCCATGCGTGGCACGCTATCCGTGGCCGGTATGCGCTACGCTCAAGCAACTGGGCAATATCGATAACAGCAACAATCACAGTACTGCGAGGCATTCATGAATAGATTGACTGTGGCACGGGCAATCTCGCTGATTGCTATCACCATCACGAGCGCCGTCACGGCGATGGCCAACGAAGACAGCCCCGCGACGGTGAAAATCACCCCGCTGGGAAGCCAGGACGGCGAGTTTTGCCGCTACGACCGGGCGCTGATCCTCGAGGATCCCAACGGCACCCGGTTGCTCTACGATGCCGGACGGACCGTGCGCGGCGGCGATGATCCGCGGCTCGGTGAAATCGATGCGGTACTGCTCAGCCATGTGCATGGGGACCATCTCGGCGATGTCTATCAGCCTACGGCCAACGCCGGCAGTTGCGCGTCGCCGGATTTTTCGGTGTCGGCCACGCCTGAATCCAATACCGTGCGCATTGCCGTGGCCAAGCAGGCCACGCTGCTAGTGGGCGGCGAGATGCCGGGGTTCTTCGAAAACAAGGTCGCTGCGGCCGGCGGTAGCGAAGAGCAGGTACAGTTGCTGCGCTTCGGTGGTGAAGCCGAGGTTGCAGGTGTCAAGATAGCCAGTGTGCCGGCCGTGCACAGTAACGGTCTGGGCCCGGCGTTCATCGAGGGCCAAGTCGGCGAGATGTTGGCAGCCAGCGGGCTGACCGCCTATGTCGGCCCGCCGGGTGGCTACGTGGTGAGCTTTTCCAATGGGCTGGTGGTTTATCTGTCCGGTGATACCGGGGTGACCGCCGAGCAGGATCTGGTGGTCAGACAGCTCTATGGCGCCGAGCTGGCGGTGATCAATATCGGCGATACCTTCACCACGGGCCCGAGCGAAGCCGCATACGTCATCGATGAAATGGTCCAGCCGAATGCGGTGATTCCTTCGCATGCCAACGAAGAGGCTACTCGTGATGGCGAATTGCTGCCTGATACGCGCACTGCAACATTCGCCGAGGCGGTCTCCGTGCCGGTGCACCTGCCGCTTAGCGGGCGCACCCTGGCTTTCGATGACCAAGGGCGCTGTGTCGGTGGCTGTCAGGGGCGCCGCTGAGCTGCCCACCGGGGAAGGACCCCCAGCGCTGCTCGACCGGTTCGTCTCTCGGCGCGCATGCGGTAGAACTCATCGGTGCCGTGCGAGGCTTCGCCGAGCAGCACGAACGGACGCTCGCCGACCTGCTCCATTAGCCGGTCGTAATCGCTGGGCTGGCCCGCCAGGCGCGAAGCGAGACCGTTCACACAATCGAGCGGCGTCATCATGGCCTCCTTGCTCTGGTAATGCCGACAGGTTGACTGTAGCCAAGCTCTTCAGGGGACGCATGGGCAGCGCAGCGCTCGGTGAGGGCGAGAAGGGCGGCTGCATGTACTAGGCTGATTGCAGAGTCATTGCGCCAATGGGCAGGGAGATAGCCACCATGCAACACGACGAATATCGCCACCACCTCGCGCCGCTGGCTGGCAGCGAGTGCGCCTTCGAGGAAGCGGAGCTACAGCGGCGTCGGGACACTGTCGTCAAGGCAATGAAGGACGCCGACATTGATGCGCTGTTGCTGACCGCACCGGCCGATATCTTCTACCTGACCGGCTACAGCACCTTCGAGGTCGCGGTCCACTCGGCGCTGGTGATGACCGCCGACCACATGATGCTGCAAGTGCCGTCGATCGAAGTGGGGCCGGCGGTGACCTGCACCCGCGTCGAGGATATACGCAGCTACCGCTGGGAGGGGCTCGCCGAGGTCCTCGCTCCGTTGACGAAGGTACTGGGCGAGGTGGGCGAATGCATCGGCATCGACCCGTGGCATGGCTCGCTGCGCCAGGGCGTGATCGATGCGCTGCGTCAGCGCCTGCCGGGCCACGAGTTCGTCGACGCCTCGGCGCTGCTGCATGGCATCAAGCTCGTCAAGTCGTCGGCCGAGCTGGAGTGTTTGACCGAGAGCGCCCGAATCACCGGGCGGGGCATCGAGGCGGCGGCCGATGCGGTGCGCGCCGACGCCACCGATAGCGAGATCGCCGCGGTGGGGGCCCAGGCCCTGCATCAGGCGGGCAGCGAGTTCATGAGCATGCAGCCGATCGTGGTGGCCGGCGTGCGCAGCAGTGTCGGTCATCTCAATCATCGTCGCCGGCCGATCGCCGCCGACGAGCCGGTATTCCTCGAGTTCGGCGCGGCCTGGAACCGTTACACCGCACCGATGATGCGCACCGTGGTCGCCGGGCGGCCTTCGGCGCGGATGGTCGAGGTGTTCGATACCTGCCGGCGCATCTACGACGCGCTGCTACCCGCGATGCGTCCCGGGGCCAGTTTCGACAGCGCGGCCCGCGACGCCGAAACGGCCTTCGAGTCGTTGGCCGGGCAGGCCTATTTCTCCGGGGTGTTCGGCTACGCGGTGGGCGCGCAGTTCCCGCCGTCCTGGGTCGAGGGTTCGGGGTTCATCGCCCGCGGCCAGAGCCGCTGCTTCGAGGAAAACATGGTCTTCCATCTGCCGTTGTGCCTGCGCTTGCCCGGCGAATGGGGCATCGGCTGCAGCGACACGGTACGCGTCAGCGCCGACGGCGGCGTGCCATTGACCGCCAACCCCTGGTCGCTGACCGCCGGCTGAAGCCAGGATCCGGCCGAACGCTTGGTCCTCGGCGCGCGGCGCGCGTTATACTGCGGCCAAGTTAGGAAAACCCTGAATAAATAGGCGAGCGGAATCAAGCGCAAGGCGTACGGAGCACAGGAACCGGAGCATATGGGTATATGTGAGGATTCCGCGCACCGCACAACGCAGCGATTTACCCGCGCAGACATTTATGCAGTTTTTCCTTAGGCATCGGTCGAACCCGGTGTCGTAACATTCAAGGAAAGGAGTCAGCCGTGATCGAGGGTGTGAAGCATATCGTGGCCGTTGCCTCGGGCAAGGGCGGGGTCGGCAAGTCCACGGTGACCGCCAATCTGGCGTTGGCGATGGCCGCCGAAGGCTACCGGGTGGGCCTGCTGGACGCCGACATCTATGGGCCCAGCCAGGCGCAGATGCTGGGCATTGCCGCGGGCACGCGCCCCGAGGTGGTCAGCGAGAACAGTTTCAAGCCGATCATCGCCCACGGCCTGCAGGCGATGTCGATGGCGCTGATGGTCGATGTCAACGAGCCCATGGTATGGCGCGGACCGATGGTTACCGGGGCCTTCCAGCAGCTGCTCAACCAGACGCTGTGGGACGACCTGGATTATCTGTTCATCGACATGCCGCCGGGCACCGGCGACATTCAGCTGACGCTGGCGCAGAAGGTACCGGTCTCCGGCGCGGTGATCGTCACCACGCCGCAGGACATCGCCTTGCTCGATGCGCGCAAGGGCATCGAGATGTTCCGCAAGGTTAACGTGCCGGTGCTGGGCGTGGTCGAGAACATGAGCCTGCACATCTGCTCCAACTGCGGGCACAGCGAGCCGATCTTCGGCGCCGGGGGCGGCGAGCGGATCGCCGCGCAGTACGACACCCGCCTGCTGGGACAACTGCCGTTGCAACTGTCGATTCGCGAGCAGGCCGACGGCGGCCGGCCCAGCGTGGTCGCCGAGCCGGAGGGCGGGATCGCCGCGACGTTCCGCGAGGTGGCGCGGGCGGTGGCCGCAGGCGTCGAGAGCCAGCGCGAGGAGGGGCCGAGTATTTCGTTCGGCGAATGAGGTGCTGTTGAAAGCGACTCGCTTTTGAAACGCCGCGGGGGCCGTTATGATGACGGCCCCTTTTTATCGATCCCGACCATGATCGCATTCGATCCCGACCATGATCGCGTTTCGATCCCGACCACGATCGCGTTTCGATCCCGACCACGATCGCGTTTCGACCCCTTTTTACGACCGCATGACCCGAGGACGCCCGATGAGCATCAAATCCGATAACTGGATTCGCCGCATGGCCGAACAGCACGGCATGATCGAGCCCTTCGAGTTCGATCAGGTCCGCCACGTCGACGGCCGGCGGGTGATCTCCTACGGCACGTCCAGCTACGGTTACGATGTGCGTTGCGCCGACGAATTCAAGGTGTTCACCAATATCCACTCGGCGGTGGTCGACCCCAAGCGCTTCGACGAGAAGAGCTTCGTCGACGTCAAGGGCGATGCCTGCGTGATTCCGCCCAACTCCTTCGCGCTGGCGCGCACCGTCGAGTACTTTCGCATTCCGCGCAGCGTGTTGACCATCTGCCTGGGCAAGTCGACCTACGCGCGCTGCGGGATCATCGTCAACGTCACCCCGCTGGAACCGGAGTGGGAAGGCCACGTGACTCTGGAGTTCTCCAACACCACCAACCTGCCGGCGCGGATCTATGCCAACGAGGGGGTGGCGCAGATGCTGTTCCTGGAGTCCGACGAGGAGTGCGCGATCTCCTACAAGGATCGCGGCGGCAAGTACATGGGCCAGCGTGGCGTGACACTACCCAGGACCTGAGCCGGCCCGGCCTCCGGCCGGGAGCTATAAGCAATCAGCTTGAAGCTGTAAGAAAAAGCGAACCCCACGAGC
Source organism: Halomonas sp. IOP_31 (assembly GCF_021151495.1). Lineage (NCBI taxonomy): Bacteria > Pseudomonadati > Pseudomonadota > Gammaproteobacteria > Oceanospirillales > Halomonadaceae > Halomonas > Halomonas sp. IOP_31. Next base: position 12,601 of record NZ_JAIRBP010000033.1, read on the forward strand.
CTTGGGCCAGTGGGGTTCGCTTTTGATTATCTGGCTTACAGCTTACAGCTTACAGCTTACAGCTTACAGCTTACAGCTCCTCGTCCAGCTCCTCGGCGGCATCGTCGTGCGACAGCCGCATGCCCTGCGGCGGCAGCGCCGTACCATCGAGGGTCGGGCCTTCGGTGCCGAGCTGCAGCCGGCCCTCGAGGAACCAGCGCACGGCGATCGGGTAGATCAGGTGCTCGCGGGCGTGGATGCGCGCGACGAGCCGCTCTTCGCTATCGCCGCGGCGTACCTTGAGGGCGGCCTGCATCACCACCGGTCCGCCATCGAGATCCTCGGTGACGAAATGCACACTGACGCCGTGTTCCTCGGCGCCGTCGGCGAGTACCCGGGCATGGGTATCCAGGCCGGGGTACGCGGGCAGCAGTGACGGATGAATATTCAGCAGGCGACCGTAGTAACGTTGCACGAAGCGTGGGGTAAGGATACGCATGAAGCCGGCCAGCACCACCAGGTCGGGCTGATGACGCTCGATCACCTTGATCAGCGCGCCGTCGAAGGCCTCGCGACTGTCGTACTCGCGATGCGGCAGGGCGACCGCTTCGATGCCCGCGTCGTGGGCGCGCTTGAGACCGTAGGCGTCGGCCTTGTTGGAGATCACCGCGACGATCTCGCCGCCCAGTTCGTCGTAGGACTGGGCGTCGATCAGCGCCTGCAGGTTGCTGCCGTTGCCGGAAATCAGCACCACCACCCGGCGTGGCTCGGCGGCCTCGGCGGTGAAATCGTTGAGCGTGTCGCCGTTCGCGTCGTCCTGGCTCATGCCTCGAGGTTCTCCATGCGGACCTGCTCCTCGTCGCCGTCACGCGCGACGATGTCGCCGAGCTGGACGACCTGCTCGCCGGCGGCTTCCAGATGGCGCCGGGCTGCGTCGGCCTGGTCGGCGGATACCACCACGACCATGCCGATACCGCAGTTGAGCACGCGATACATCTCGCGCTCGGCGACGTTGCCCTGACGCTGCAGCCAGTCGAACACCGCCGGACGCTGCCAGGCGTTGGCGTCGATGCGCGCGGTGAGATGGTCCGGCAGCACCCGCGGCAGGTTCTCGGTGAGGCCGCCGCCGGTGATGTGCGACAGCGCATGCACGGCGACGCCGCTGTCCTTGATCAGCGAGAGCAGCGGCTTGACGTAGATGCGCGTCGGCGCGAGCAGGGCGTCGCCGAGGCTGCGGCCATCGATGTCGGTCGTCAGGTCGGCCGCGCTGACTTCGAGGATCTTGCGGATCAGCGAATAGCCGTTGGAGTGCGGGCCAGAGGAAGCCAGGCCGAGCAGCACGTCGCCCTTGGCGACCTTGCTGCCGTCGAGAATCTCGGCTTTCTCGACCACGCCGACGCAGAAGCCCGCCAGGTCGTAGTCGCTGCCTTCGTACATGCCGGGCATCTCGGCGGTCTCGCCGCCCACCAGCGCGCAACCGGCCTGCAGACAGCCCTCGCCGATCCCGCTGACGACGTCGGCGGCGATATCCACATCGAGCTTGCCCGTGGCATAGTAGTCGAGAAATTGCAGTGGCTCGGCGCCGGCGACGACCAGGTCGTTGACGCACATTGCCACCAGGTCGATGCCGATGGTGTCGTGACGGCCCAGCTCCATGGCCAGGCGCAACTTGGTGCCCACGCCATCGGTGCCGGTGACCAGCACCGGCTGGCGATAGCCGGCCGGCAGTTCGCACAGCGCGCCGAAGCCGCCCAGTCCGCCCAGCACTTCAGGGCGATGCGTCCGCTTGGCGACGCCCTTGATGCGGTCGACCAGGGCGTTGCCGGCGTCGATGTCCACCCCGGCGTCCTTGTAGCTCAGCGAAGGGGGCATAGGTTTGTCGGAGGCGCTGCGGGTCATGGCATGTCCTGTCAGTAGAAAGCCTAAGCTTGGCGTTAATTGCCCGTCGAGAATGACCTGGAGGAGAAAGCGCGCGCATTGTAGCATCGCGCCTGTCGCGGTGCATCGGCGTGCCGACGCGCATGGATGGAGTGAGTCGCATGACACGATTGCAAGTCTGGACGCTGCTGGGCGTGGCCGCCATGGTCTGGTTGCTGGTATTGCTCGGGCCGATCCTGATGCCATTCTTCGTCGGCATGATCCTGGCCTACCTGGGCGACCCGCTGACCGACTGGCTGGAAGCCAAGGGGCTGTCGCGTCGCCTGGCGGTCAGCGTGGTATTTCTGGTGTTGTCGCTGTGCCTGATAGTCGCCTTCGTGATTCTCATTCCGCTGCTGGGACGTCAGCTGGGGCAACTGATCGAGGCGCTGCCGGAGATGTTCAACTGGGTACAGACCATGATCCTTCCCTGGGTGCGTGAGGTCTCGGGACTCGATTTCAGCACCGACTTCGACCAGCTGCGTCAGGCGTTGATGGCCAACTGGAAGGAAACCGGCACCTTCGCGGCAGGCCTGCTCGCCCAGGTGTCGCGCTCGGGGCTGGCGCTGGCGATCTGGATCGGCAACCTGGCGCTGATCCCGGTGGTGACCTTCTACCTGCTGCTCGACTGGGATCGCCTCAAGCGGCATGTTCGCGATCTACTGCCGCGCCGCTACGAGCCGACGACGACGCGCCTGGCGATACAGTGCGACGAGGTACTGTCGGCTTTCCTGCGCGGTCAGTTGCTGGTGATGTTGAGCCTGGGCATCGTCTATGCCGTGGGGCTGACGCTGCTGGGTATCCAGTTCGGCGTGCTGATCGGCATCGTGGCGGGTCTGGCGAGCATCATTCCCTACCTGGGGGTGATCGTCGGCCTGGCGATCGCCGCGATCGTGGCCTTCTTCCAATATGGCGACGTGCTGTATCTGCTCGGCGTGGCGGCGGTCTTCGGTATTGGCCAGATGCTCGAGGGCATGCTGCTGCAGCCGCTGCTGCTGGGCGACAAGATCGGCCTGCATCCGGTGGCGGTAATCTTCGCCGTGCTGGCCGGCGGCCAACTGTTCGGCTTCACCGGCATCCTGCTGGCGTTGCCGGTGGCGGCAATGGTCATGGTACTATTGCGCTATCTACATGAGCGCTATAAAAACAGCCCCTTATATGAGGCCGAGGGTCCGCCCCGCGGCAACGAGGACAGTCAATGAGCACCGGGCCGGCGCAGCTGCCGTTGGGCGTCGGGCTACGCGACGACGCGACCTTCGGCAACTTCCTGCCGGGCGACAACGCCGCCCTGGTGGCCAAGCTGCGAGCCCAGCTCGACGACCACGGCGAAGCCTTCATCTATCTGTGGGGCGCGCCTGGGTCGGGGCGCAGCCACCTGTTGCAGGCCGCCTGCCATGAGGCCAGCGATCGAGACAAGCGGGCGCTCTATCTGCCGTTGAACGATCTGGGCCATTTTCCCCCGCATATGCTCGAGGACGTCGAGCGGCTCGACCTGGTAGTGATCGACGACATCGACCAGGTGATCGGGCGCAAGCGCTGGGAAGAGGCGCTTTTCCACGGCTTCAACCGCCTGCGCGATGCCGGCAAGCGGCTGGTGATCGCCGCCCCGGCCGCTCCCCGGCAACTGCGTGTCACGCTACCCGACCTGGCATCGCGCCTGACCTGGGGCGTGACCTTCCAGATCCAGCGCCTCGACGACGACGGTCGCTTCGAGGCGCTCAAGCTGCGTGCCAGGGTGCGCGGCATGCAGCTTCCCGATGAGGTCGCCCGCTACATCCTGCATCGCGGGCCGCGCCAGCTCAACGCGCTGTTCGCCATCCTCGAGCGGCTCGACCACGCCTCGCTCACCGCTCAGCGCAAGCTGACCATTCCCTTCGTCAAGCAGGCATTGGGCTGGTGACGAGCGGTTATTGGCCGTTCAATGTGGCCACGAGCTTGCGCGCGCCACCATGATCGCGATGTTCGCCCATCCAGATGCCTTGCCAGGTACCCAGTGCCAGCCTCCCCTTGTTCACCGCGATCGTCAGCTGCGTGCCGAACAGACTGGCACCGATATGCGTGGGCATGTCGTCTGGACCTTCGACGGTGTGGCGGAAATAGGCCAGGTCGCCGGGGACGAGATCGCGCAGGAAGGCATCCATGTCGTGGCGCACGTCCGGGTCGGCATTCTCGTTGAGGGTCAGCGACGCCGAGGTATGCAGCAACTGTAGATGCAGCAGGCCGACATCGAGTTCGCCGAGACGCGGCAGCGCATCGACGACGTCGCCGGTGATCAGATGAAAGCCGCGCGCTCGCGGCTCGAGGATGATTCGTTGTTGGTCCCACATGCGCATCTCCTTGTCTCGGTCAGCCGAGGCCGATAAGTCGACCCAAGGGATGAGTGTGGCCGTTCGTTCGGTATCGGGTCGAGCCCCAGGGTTCTGGAGCCAGATCTGCGAAGCCATTTGCGTTAGCATTTCGGCATTGTCGTCTGCCCCCGGCGCGCCATGTCAGGCCCCCAGCGTGATTCCCTCGATCGTGCCACGCATGGCGGCGACCATATCCGCGAGCCGGCCGGTGCCCCGGATATCGGGGGTGCGCGTTTCCGGGGCGGCGAGTGCGGATTGAACCCCCTTGGCCATCAGCTTCGCGGTTGCCTGGGCTTGCGGGACGTCGTGACGCCGGCCGAGCCATTCGATCAGCATGCGGGTGGATTCGACCATCGCGTAGGGATTGGCCAGCCCGGTGCCGGCGATGTCCGGCGCCGAGCCGTGGGTGGCCTGCGCCATGGCGATGCTGCCTCGGCCGATGCACAGGCCCGGCGCCATGCCGAGGCCGCCGACGAGACCCGCCGCCTCGTCGGTGAGGATGTCGCCGAACATGTTGGTGGTCACCACCACATCGTACTGCTGGGGGTGACGAATCAGGTGCATGGCAAAGGTGTCGACGATCGCTTCCTCGACTTCGACATCCGGGTACGCCTCGGCGGCCCGGTAACACTCTTCGACGAACATGCCGCAGCCGAGCTTGAAGACGGTGTTCTTGTGCACGACGGTCAGCTTCTTGCGTCGTGCACGTGCCAGTTCGAGCGCGGCTTCGGCGACCTTGCGGCTACCTTCGCGGGTGATCACGCGCACCGAGATCGTGGTGTCGTGGGTGGGGCGGAATTCGCCCGAGCCGGCCACGACGTTGCGATCCGGCTGGAAGCCCTCGTTGTTCTCGCGGACGATGACGAGGTCGATGTCATCGTAGATGCAGCCGATGTCGGGATAGGAGCGCGTCGGCCTGACGTTGGCGAACAGGTCGAAGTGCTTGCGCAGGATCGGGTGCGGGTTGATCGCGCCCTCCACCTTGGGGTATTCGCGATGCCCGATCGGGCCGAGAATGAAACCATCGAAGGTGGACAGGGTATCGAGCGTCCCTACCGGCATGGTGGTGCCGAGTTCGTCGAGTGCCTTGCGCCCCAGCGGCATGTGCCGCCAGTCGATGACGAGCCCGGTGCGCTCGGCGGCCGCCTGCGCGACCTCGACGGCGGCCGGTACGATCTCGTGACCGATATCGTCACCATTGAGAACGCCGAGGGTTATGTGGGGTGTGGACATAAGGCTTCCTTCATCATTTGTTTGGCGTTGTCGTCGAGGGCCGTGTTAGAGATCCGGGGCTGGCCTAACGGGTGGCACTCGGCACACAGGCCCTGGCCAATGCGCCGACATCGTCCATGGCCCCGATCTGCCAGGCCGCCTCAATCAGCGAGTCGCATGCCTGTTCGCCAATCACCATGGCGGCCTGGCCGCGGAACTTGGCCTCGATCTGGTCATCGCTCAGCGGCCGTTCGCGCGAGCCGATCGCTCGCTCGACGTGCTTCTCCAGGCGTTGGCCATCGTCGAGGGTGACGATGATGGTGACCGAGGCTTCATAACAGCCGGGATCGGTGGTGACATGCACGTTGCGGCGCAGCTCGACGAGCGCGGGATCGTTGACTGCCTCGTCGGTGAAGGCGGTGGGAGAACCGTCGCCACGCAACAAGGCGCTGGCGGCAGCGTGGAAAACGCTGAACTTGCCCTCGAGACCGGTGCGCGGTTCAGTCTTGCCGGTGAGTTCGAGTACCAGCGGGTGGGTGAGCAGCTCGACCTTGACGATACGGTTGACGTCGCCCAGCTCGTTCCTGAGCTGAATGCAGCCGTCGATCGCCGGGTGAATGACGATTCCGCAGGCGAACGGCTTGTAGGAATTCAACGCGGTTTCCCAGTGCGTGCCCAGCCCGCCGAGGATCTCGCCATAGTCCTGTTTGTCTGACATGACGTTGGCGAAGCCTCGCGGCGCTTCGATGGCGCGTTCCGACGAGTCGAAGCCCGCCTGAGCGAGAAAGGCGGCGAAGGCGCCGTTCTGTGCCGCCCGGCCGGGATGGAAGCTCTTGCACATCGTGCCGAACATTTCGCGAAAACCCGACGACTGCGTCGCCGCGATACCCAGCGCCCAGGTCATCTTCTGGACATCCAGGCCGAGAAGGCGCCCGACCGCCGCGGCTGCGCCGAACACGCCGGCCGTGCCGGTGATGTGCCAGCCGCGGTCATAGTGCTCCGGATAGACCGAGTTGCCGATGCGACATTCCGCTTCGACGCCGATAATCAGGGCGTCGAGAAACGCAGTGCCACTGACGGGACGCGTCTCGGCGATCGCGAGCAGGGCGGAGGCAACGGGGCCGGCCGGATGGATGATCGTCTTGAGATGGGTGTCGTCGTAATCGAGGACATGTGAGCTGATGCCATTGATCAGCGCAGCGTGCAGCGGATCGAGCCGTTCGCTGCGCCCCAGTACACTGGCCTCGGGGGCGCCGGAGAAGGGCGCGACGGCGGCTAGGGCGCGGTCGACCGTCTTGTGTGTCGCCCCACCGATGGCGCAGCCCAGCCAGTTGACGAAAGTGCGTAGACCCTCGGTGCGGATCTCCTCCGGGATGGCGTCGGATCGACAGCCGACGATCCATTCCGCCAAGGTTCGTGTGACATCGGTTCTCTGGGTCATGATGATTCTCCTGCTGTGCAATGGAGACTACGCAAGCCATCTCGACTTAAGTGATGGCCTGATTTTTGTACCGTAAATTGTAGACAATTCTGTAAAGCCTTATACTAGGCATGAATTCTGTAATGAAGCGCTTTCCCTGACTATAATGGTCCTATCTGTAGATATTTTTTTGACGACTGTTGACAAAAAAGTACATCAAATTAGCCAAAACATGTGGCGCGGTATGACGCCACGGCATTCCAAACATGAGCCAAGGCTGACGATAATGGCCGAAAAAAACATCGATTCCTCCGGTTTCCTGAGGGCCCAATCGCTGACCAGCATGGCGCAGCGTGAAATTGAACGCCTGGTCATGGAAGGGCATTACTCACCGGGCGAGCGCATCAATGAGAACGCCCTGGCCATACGCCTCGGCATCAGTCGTGGGCCTGTAAGGGAGGCGTGCCGGGCCCTGGCTGCACAGGGGCTCGTCCAGTTGATTCCCAATCGTGGCGTATTCATCCGCGTGATCGATGAAGAGGATGCAAAATCTGTCTATGAGGTGCGTGCCGGCTTGTTCGGCTTTTGTGGCAGGTTGCTGGCGGAGCGCATCACTCGCGCCCAGCTGGACCACCTGGAATTGCTGATCGAGCAGATGGAAGCGGCGGCCAATGCCAGTGATTTCGACCGCTACTATCCGGCGAATCTGACTTTTCACGACTTCCTGATTTCCGCCTCGGGTAACGAGCGGTTGGTCAAGACCTATCACGATCTCGTTCGTCAATTGCATCTTTTCCGCACGCGTGGCCTGGTGTCGGGCGATGGCATGAAGGCATCCAACCGTGAGCACCGCGAGATCGTCGCGGGACTCGCCTCGCGAGATGCTCAGCGAGCGTTCAATGCCATGCACGACCATGTGCTGGCCGGTCGGGACCGGGCTATGCGGGCGATTGCGCATGCTGGCTCTTGAGCCATGCTCGAGCGATGGTGCCAAGTTGGGCATGCTCACCTCTTGAAAAATTCCGACTAATCGCCCCAGATAACCGCCGGCCTTGGCCGGCGATGTCGCTTCGTACGGATTTACGGAGTCGTCGAGCGGCGTTTAGTGAAAATACGCTTAAATGCCGGCTTAATGAATGGGCTTGCCAAGCTGAGTGCCGCCAAGGCGAAGAAGAGATTGGAGACTGGGCTAGCAAAGAATAACGTCCAGTCACTATCGAAGATGATCATCGCCTGAGAGAAATTGTTCTCGAGCAGGTTACCCAGAACAAGTCCCATCACGAACGGTGCTGGACCAAAGCCATGGCGTAGTGCGAAGAATCCGATCAGGCCCGAAATCAGCATGACCCAGACGTCGAACATCTGCTGCTGATAGGCGAAAGCGCCGACCACCGAGAAACAGAATACCGAAGGCCAGAGAAACGTCCGTGGAATCAAGGTGATCATTGAGAATAGCTTGGCACCTGCCAGCCCGATGATCAGGAACCCGATATTAGCGATGAACATGGCCGTGAAGATTGCGTAGAGAATCTCCGGCGTTTCGCGCATGAGAAAGGGACCCGGACGGAAGCCATGCATGACCAGTGCAGCTAGAATGACCGCAGTGGTACCGCTTCCGGGGATGCCAAGTGCCAGCGTGGGTACCATTGCGCCACTAGTGCCGGCATTATTTGCCGCCTCTGGTCCGGCGATGCCCTCGATCGACCCCTTGCCGAACTCTTCCGGATGCTTCGACCAGCGTTTGGCTTCGTTGTAACCCATGATCGCAGCGACGGTGGTACCTTCTGCAGGCAGAATGCCCACGATGGTGCCGATTCCGGTCGAGCGCAGAATATGCGCCCAGATCCTGCGCATGTCAGCGCGCCCCGGCAGCTTGACCGCAACCGAACGGATCCTCTCCATGGCCTTGTCGCTGGCCTGGGATTGCTTGAGCAGCTCGGCGATCGCAAAGATGCCGATCAACACCGGTACGAAGTCGATACCTTCATAGAGCACCGAAGTGCCGAAGGTGAAGCGCTCGATGCCAGTAACCATATGAATACCGATAGTGCTTACCAAGACACCAAAGAAGCCTGCGATTACATTGCGAAGCGACGACTTGCCACTGATCGCGGCCAGCATGGAAAGACCGAAAAGTGTCAGCGCGAAATACTCTTGTGGGCGGAAGCTCAGGGCTACCGAAGCGAGCAGCGGCGCTGCGAGAATGAAGATGAACAGGCTTAGAATGCCGCCGGCGACGCTTGAAATGGCGGCAACGCCGAGTGCACGTCCGGCCTCGCCACGTTGTGCAAGTGGGTAGCCGTCGAGCGCCGTCGCCACCGCGGGCGGTGCACCGGGGGCATTGATAAGAATCGCTGTGATCGACCCGCCGAAGGTTCCGGCACAGTAGAGCGCAGCCATCATGGCAATGGCAACGACCGGGTCGAGCCCCAGCGTGAAGGGAAGCAGAAGGGCCACCGCCATTGTCGAGCTCAGTCCCGGTAAAGCGCCCACCAATACGCCGAGCAAGACCGAGAGCAGTATGAGCATAATACTCGTTGGCGTCAGAATGATTCCAACGCCCAGAATGATCGCATCGATGTTCAAGGGAGTACCCCCAGGCAAACTATTGAAAAGCGCTTAAAAGCTTTCTGCTGGTTTGAGCAGTTTCTCGGCCGCTCGGTAAGTCTCTGCCATGAGTGATTAAAATCACCCAGGGGCTACCGGAACAGGTAACCGGTAATGCCGGGCAGGAACGACACCTGAAGAGCCCCCGCAAAAAGCCATATCAATGCCGTGGGAAACAGCACGGCATAGGGCACCAGGATTTTGTAGCGGCGCTCACCCCATAGTAGTGGCAGTCCTGCCGCTGCGAGCAGTAGCCCAACGTAAGTGCCGAGCCAGGGCATACTTGCGACAAGGATCAGCATGACTGCCGAAGTGATGAATACGATCAGCTTCGGTCGGGTGCGACGGTCCTCGTCGAGGTCAATGCCTTGCTTGCGTTTCTGAAGATGCTCGAACGGCAGCAGGAGTGCTAATGCCGCAATAAAAACCAGCAGCATTTGCGGAAACATGGCCGGCTGAACGTTCTGAGCCAGGGAGGAGGGTACGGTGTCGAACAGTAATGTCCGCCAGAACAGGAAGGCGCAGATGGCGAGTATGATCAACGCAACAATCGTATCCAGGCGGTGAAAGCGCGAAGTTGCGGGGCGCTGTTGCCCCGCTTCTTCACCGGCACGCTGTGCTGGCTTGTGCCCCATTGTCACTTCCTCTATGAATGGCGAGTGGTGATTACTTCTCTGTGAGACCGAGCTTGCGCATGGCTTCCAGCGCCGTCTGATATTCTTCTTTGATCTGCTTGTCCCATACCTCGCTACCGGCAATGCTGTCCGCGGGATCAAGCCCGGCACTCTTTACGTATTCCTGGTAGCGTGTGCTCTCCATCGCATTGAGAATCCACTTCTCGATCCTGTCGACCATCTCGGGCGGCGTGTCCGCATCCACGTAATAGCCGCGTGTCGTGGAGACTTGGACATCGTCGCCGAGCTCAGCGGCCGTGGGCACGTTGGGCAGGGCCTTGATACGCTCGTCGGAGAGTGCTGCGAGGGCGCGAAGGTCGCCTTCCTGGATCTGGCCCAGCGCTTCGCTGACGTTGGCAAGCGAAGCATCGACGGCGCCAGAGCGCAGTGCGGTGACCATGTCGCCCCCGCCACCGAACGGCACGACGCGCACATCGGTTCCGGCGGCCTCGGCCCAGCGTTCGATGCCGATGTGCTCGGTACCGCCGACTTGCGCTACGCCCCAGGTCAACGCCTGATCCTTCGAAGCCTTGACCAGCTCCTCGTAGCTCTCATAGGGACTATCGCTACGGACCACGATCACCGACGGGTCGTCCATGGCACGGGCGACACCCTGCATGTCCGAGATTTCTATCGGAGAGTTGCCGCGCGCGATGGTGTAGAGGTGGGTCTGGGTGAAGGCCATGATGGTATGGCAGTCAGCACCCTGTTCCTGGAAGTATTCTTGTGCCGCGCGAGCACCGCCGCCCAGCTTGTAGACGATGACGACATCTTCGTCGACTTGCTGGGCGGCAGCGTCCATCCACATGCGCATCGTCATGTCAGTGCCGCCCCCCGCCGAGGAGTGCGAGACGAGTTCGATTGTCTGGGTTGGCCATTGTTCGGGGTCGCAGGAGTCTTCCTGTGCCGCTGCACTGAGAGGAACGACCAGGGCAGCAGTCATCAGGCCGGCCCGGAACAAGTGGCCATTCAGTGTGGATGCGGTAGTGCGCTTGAATGTCATATCAGCCTTCCTTCTCTCTGTTTATGCTTGTCGTCGAAATGGGCCTTGCTTTGGGGTTGCTTCGAGTTGTTATTGTTTCTCGCCTCGCTGCCTCTATCTACGAAGCATCTTCACTCGGCCTCCCCAATATTCAGTGTTTTTAGCTAAACAGAAAACTGTCAACAAAAAAGGTTTTCTGAATCTTAGTCTTTAGTCTTACTGATGCCGCTCACTACGAGCGAAGTCGCATCGATATTGTCCTATAAATACATATAAATTAGTTGCTTACTGGATTTTACGCAGACTCCGTTAGGCCCTGGCTTGGTCTAAGAGGCGACGGGCGATGAAAGTTTGAGGGCAGAATTGTTTTTTTGGTTTGACATAATAGTTAACAGTTTTCAATACTGGCGAGCGTAGCCTAATCGGACTTGCCCGCAAGTGCGAAGGTGGTCGGATTCGAGATTTGTTGCTGGCAAGCATTTGCCCTGGGTCGGCGTGCGTGCCCAACCATCAGGTGATCAATCGGGGAATAACAACAATGAAAATCAAGGACATCAGGACAAGTTTGCACACCACATCCATTGAGATTCCATTGCTGGCCGGCAAGGTGGCCGGCTACGGTCGCGAGGAACAGAAGCTTTTCGTGGTCTGCGAGGTGGAAACCGATGAAGGCATTGTGGGTTATGGCCTGACCGGACATTTTCTCGCTCAAGCGGTGGTCGCTGCCTTGGAGAAACACTTTCTGCCCGTGGTCAGGGATATGGACCCGCGCGACGTCGAAGCCATCCATCAACGCGTTGCTGCCAAGCTCAACCCGCGCGCGATGACCGGCACGGTATCCATGGCGCTGTCCTGCCTGGACATCGCCCTCTGGGACATCCAGGGCAAGCAGGCCGGTCGCTCGGTCACCCGGTTGCTAGGTGGGTGCCGCGAACGGGTTCCCGCCTATGTCACCTTCGGCTTTCCCCAGTACGATCGCGACCAATTGGCCGAGGCAGCCCGGTTGCACGTCGCTAACGGTTTTCGCTCGCTCAAGACGGTCGTGGGGGTCGATAAGGGCGGCTGGCGCGAGGACGCTGCGCGTGTACGCGTGATCCGCGAGGCGGTGGGTGACGATATAGACTTGATGATGGATGCCAACTATCTGTTCAGCCCGGTGGAAGCCAAGCTGCTATGTCGCGCCGTCGAGGACTGCGATATCACCTGGTTCGAGGAGCCGCTCTACCAGAATGATGCGCGGGCACTGGCCGACCTGCGTCGCTCGACGCGAATCCCCCTTGCTGCCGGCCAGATGGAAGGCCACCGTTGGCGCTTGCGCGAGCTGGTCGAGCACCAGGCGGTCGATATTCTCCAGCCTAACTGCACCTATTGTGGCGGTTATACCGAGGCGCGCAAGGCCGCGCACCTGGCACAGACCTATAACCTGCCGATCGCCAATGGCGGCGGTTGGCCGCTGTTCAATATGCACACCATGGCGGGGCTGGCCAACGGCTGGTTGGTCGAATGGCACCTGGGCATGGTGTCGGTGGGCGAGACGCTATTCATCGACCCGCCGCGTCCCGAGAACGGCATTCTCACCATTCCCGATCGTCCGGGCCTGGGGCTCGAGATTGACCGCGACGGCTTGAAGGATACCCGCGTCACGGCGTAGGCCGGATGCGGATCATCAGCGACCACGCCACCCCCATGCGGCTTGGCCGACCACGACGTGCTGCCATGCAGGCGTCTATTACCATGGCGTCAGACGACGACAAGGAGAGAACATGGCTGATAGTCAGAAAGCCACCATCGAGAAGTTCACACCCGATATCGACTCCCGACGCGGCGAGGGGCTGACGCGCGAAATCGTCGAGTTCATTCGCGGCACCGATTACGCTGATCTGCCCGACGACCTGATCAGCATGGGCAAGAAGTCTATCCTGGACGGCTTCGGACTAGCGCTGTCGGGGTCGGTGGCGGAATCGGGGCGGATTGTTCAGAACTACTTGAAACGTCAGGGCGTCTCCGGCCAGGCAAGCATCATTGGCACTGACATGCATGTGCCGGAGCGTTTCGCGGCGTTCGCCAACGGGGTCGGCATTCACGCCGACGATTTCGACGACACTCAGCTCGCGGTGGGTCCGGACCGCGTCTACGGTCTGCTGACGCACCCCACCGCGCCGTGTCTGCCGGCCGCGCTGGCGGTTGCCGAGGTTCATGACCTCTCCGGGCGCGAGCTGATGCTGGCCTATCATCTCGGTGTGGAGGTCGAAACCAAGATCGCTGAGGCGATCTCGCCGCGCCACTATCAGCATGGCTTCCACGCCACGGCGACCTGTGGCACCTTCGCCGCCGCGGCGGCGGCCGGTCGTCTGCTGGGGCTCGACGAGGCGACGCTGCTGCGCGCGCTGGCCATTGCCGCCAGCCAGTCGGCCGGCCTGCGCGAAAACTTCGGCACCATGACCAAGCCTTTCCACGCCGGCCGTTCTTCGGAGTCGGGGGTCGTCGCAGTGGATTTCGCCCAGTCCGGCTGGAGCGCCACCGACAAGATTCTCGAATCGCCGCGCGGCTTTTTCCAGGCTCATGGCGGTGGCTATATGCTCGAGGCGATATCCGGCAAGCTGGGCCTTCCCTGGACCTTCGTCGAGCCCGGTGTCTCGATCAAGCCCAACCCTTCCGGGTCGCTGACTCACCCGGGCATGACCCGCATGCTCGAGCTGATTCTCGAACATGACATCAAGCCCGACGACGTCGACCGCGTGGATGTGGGCACCAACCACAACATGCCCAACGCGTTGATTCATCATCGCCCGACCAACGAGCTACAGGCCAAATTCTCGATGGAATTCTGCATGGCGATCCTGCTGCTCGAACGCCGTGGCGGCTTGCCGGAATTCACCGATGAAGTGGTCAATCGCAGCGACGTTCAAGAGATGATCGAGCGCATCCACTTCGGTGTACATCCCGAGGCGGAGGCAGCCGGCTACGACAAGATGACCACCATCATCGACATCCATCTCAAGGATGGTCGGACAATTTCGGGGCGCGCCGATTTCGGCAAGGGCAGCCCCGCCAACCCGATGAGCTACGACGAGGTGGCCGACAAGTTCCGTGGCTGTGCCGAGTTCGCCGGTTGGGATACTAGCAAGAGCGAGTCGCTGATCGAGGCGGTGCGCCATCTTGAGGAACTCGAGTCGGTCCGTGAGTTGACGTGCTGGCTGAGCGCGTAAAGCCTGGCGCCGGCGACTAACGCCGGCATTCTCAATTCATTCAAAGGAATCGTACGCCATGTCGAATCTCTGGACGCCCGATCTAAGCGGTGAGTGCGCCATCGTTACTGGCGGCACGCGCAACATCGGGCTGGCGATCGCTCAGGCGCTACACGATTGTGGCGCCAGCGTCTGTCTTGTCGGTGCTTCGGATCGCCAAGCGCTCGATGACGCGCTGGCGACACTTGGCGGCGAGAGCGAGAGGGTGACTGGCCTGCTCGCCTCGGTGGCCGACGAGGCGTCGGTCGACGGCATCTTCGATCACGCCGAATCCTGGCTCGGCACGGTTTCGATTCTTATCAACGGCGCCGCGGAGCGTCCTCACAAGCCGTTTCTGTCGATTACCCGTCAGGAATGGGACAGCGTCGTCGGGGTCATTCTGGCCGGCGCGTTCCTGACTGCACAGCAACTGTTCCGCCGCCTGCCTGAAGAGCGCCAGGGGGCGATCGTCAACTTGGGCGGGCTGAGCGCGCATCGGCCAGCCACCGAGCGTCCCCATGTGATCGCCGCCAAGGCCGGGTTGGTGGGGCTGACCCGGGCGTTGGCCGAAGAGGGACTGGGCCGGGTGCGTGCCAATTGTGTAGTTCCCGGTGCGATCGATACCGCGCGCAAGCCCGGGCAGTCGGTGCCGCACCAGAGCGAGAAGGGGCCGCAGCGGGCCCTGGGTAGCAGCGAAGCGGTGGCTCGTGCGGTACTGCCCTTTGCCGATCCACGGGACTCATATATTACAGGGCAGACGCTGCACGTTAACGGCGGCCGGTTCATGCCGTAATGCACCAGCACCAGGTGTTCACGTTGCTGGTCGTGGCTGCTGCGGCAGCCGCTGGCTACGCAGCGAAGCTGGCCGGAATACCGCTGCCGTGGATTCTTGGCCCGATGCTGATCAGCGCGATAGCCGCGCTGAGCGGCTTCGGGGTTCCTGAATCCTTGACGGTGCGGCGTAGCGCCCAGGTCGTCGTGGGGACCGCGGTCGGCCATGGCTTTACGGCGGCCGTGCTTATTTCGCTCGCCTGGCAGGTGCCCTGGATGGTGCTGTTCGCGTTCTGGTCGCTGTGTGTTGCGGCGGTCTGTTCGCTGCTGCTGGCACGCTGGGCCGGCCTGGACCGACGTACCGCGCTGCTCGCCA
Source organism: Halomonas sp. IOP_31 (assembly GCF_021151495.1). Lineage (NCBI taxonomy): Bacteria > Pseudomonadati > Pseudomonadota > Gammaproteobacteria > Oceanospirillales > Halomonadaceae > Halomonas > Halomonas sp. IOP_31. The sequence continues at coordinate 28,114 of NZ_JAIRBP010000033.1, forward strand.
ATCTGCCCGGCGGGGTTGCGGAGATGGCCTTCCTGGGCGATGACAGTCAGTCGCGTGGGGCGAGTACGGCGATTTCGTTGATCCAGGCGATGCGCGTCACTTCGCTGGTGATCCTATTGCCGTTTCTGCTGAGTCTGATTCTCGACGGCTCGGGTGGCGCCAGAACGACGGCCGGCGGTGTCGAGCTGGGCTGGGCGACGCTGTTGGTCCTGGCAATCGGTTTCGGGGTCGGCTGGGGCATGAATCGTTTGGGCATTCAGAATGCCTTCATCGTCGGCGCGTTGCTGGTCTCGGTCATAGACACGCTGAGCGGGGCGTTGGGCGGCAACGTGCCGGCATGGCTGTTCATTGCGGCCCAGATTGCCATCGGCCTGACCCTGGGTGGGCGTTTCAAGCGTGAAGAGATTGCGCGCCTGCCACGAATTCTGGCGGTGGGGCTGGGCGTCTCGTTGATCACCTCGACGCTGATCATTGTATCGGCCTGGTCGATCGCGAGCCCGCTGGGCATCCCATTATCGATAATGACGCTGGCCGGCTCGCCGGGCGGCATCGCCGAGATGATGATCACGGCGACATCGTTGGGCTTGGGTGTTGCCGAGGTGGTGGCGTTTCAGATGGTGCGGATCATCGTCGTCAACCTGTCGGCTTCGCCGATGGCCCGTCTGTGGCTGCGGGTAACGTCTTGAATGGGCGGGACCGGCGTGGAGTGGATTGGGTGTTTGCTATGCTGTGGCTGAGTTACCGGTTTCGACGGTGTGTTTTCTTCCTGCGTAGACATTAGAGGTTGCCATGAGCGAGACCCGCATCGAACGCGACAGCATGGGCGAGCTGGACGTGCCAGCCAGCGCGCTCTACGGCGCCCAGACCCAGCGTGCCGTGAATAATTTCCCGGTCAGCGGTCAGCCGATGCCGGCCGCCTTCATCGCCGCGGTGGCGCGGATCAAGCAGGCCGCCGCCGAGGTCAACCGCGATCTCGAGCTGCTCGATTCGCCGCGCGCCGAGGCGATCATCGCCGCCGCTCAGCAGCTGATCGATGGCGAGCATGCCGATCAGTTTCCCATCGACGTCTTCCAGACCGGCTCGGGCACCTCGACCAACATGAACGTCAACGAGGTGATCTCGCATCTGGCGTCGAAGGAGGGGCTCGAGGTCGGGCCCAACGACCATGTCAACATGGGCCAGTCGAGCAACGACGTGATCCCCACGGCGATTCACCTGTCCGCCGCGCTGACCGTCAAGGAACGGCTGTTGCCGGCGCTGGAATACCTGAAGGCGACGATCGAGCGCAAGGCCGGCGAGCTCGACGACGTGGTCAAGACCGGGCGCACTCACCTGATGGATGCCATGCCGGTACGCATGAGTCAGGAGCTTGGCGGCTGGGCGAGCCAGGTGGGTCAGGCCATCGAACGTCTGCAGAGCGGCCAGCAGCGGCTCTCGCGGCTGGCCCAAGGCGGTACGGCGGTGGGCACCGGAGTCAACGCCCATCCCGAGTTCGCCGCGCGCATCGCCAAGGCGCTGAGCCGCCAGACCGGACTGGAGCTGCGCCCCAGCGACAGCTTCTTCGCCAGCCTGGGCTCGCAGGATGCCGCGGTCGAACTCTCGGGGCACTTGCGTACCTACGCCTGCGCGGTGATGAAGATCAGCAACGACCTGCGCTGGATGAATTCCGGGCCGCTGGCCGGGCTCGGCGAGATCGAGCTCGAGGCGCTGCAGCCGGGCAGCTCGATCATGCCCGGCAAGGTCAACCCGGTGATCCCCGAATCCGCCGCCCAGGCCGCCGCCCAGGTGATCGGCCTGGACAGCGCGATCGGCGTCGCCGGCCAGAGCGGCAATTTTCAGCTCAACGTGATGCTGCCGCTGATCGCCAGCAACCTGCTGACCTCGTTGACATTGATGACCAATGTCAGCCGGCTGCTCGCCGATCGGGCGATCGCCACCTTCAACGTGCGCCGCGACAGCATCGACGCGCCGTTGTCGCGCAACCCGATCCTGGTCACCGCCTTGAATTCGGTGATCGGTTACAACGCCGCGGCCGCGATCGCCAAGAAGGCCTACCAGGCTGGCCGGCCGATACTCGACGTCGCCGAGGAGCAGACCGATCTGTCGCGTGACGAGCTCGAGCGCCTGCTCGACCCGGCCAAGCTCACCGAGGGCGGCATTCCCGGCTGAGCGGTATCCGACGCGCCGGCGAATGCGAGGCGCTATTCACAAATGACCAAGTCGGCGCTCAGCGCCGGCTTGGTCATTGTATGCATGTTGGCGAGGCTGCGCCGATCAGCCGTGTCGGGTCGCCTCGCCGTCACCTTCGCGGCGCGCCTCCTGAATGGTCTCGGCGGCCTGCTGGCGCTCCTCGCGGTCGGCCTCGGGGGAGTCGTTCTCGTCGGCGCGGGCCGGACGGTAGCAGAGCGTGGCGAGGATCGGAAAATGATCGGAGCCGAAACCCTCGAGCCGGCGCATGCCGCCCAGCGTGAAGTGTTCGCTGACGAAGATGTGATCGAGCGGCCAGCGCAGCAGGACATGGCCCGCATGGAAGGTACTGAACATGCCGCGGCCACGGCGCGGATCGAGCATCCCGCTGACACGACAGAATAGCCTTGTGGTGCGCGACCAGGCGACGTCGTTGAGATCGCCGAACAGCAGGGTCGGCTGCTCGTGCTGATGGATGCCCTTGCCGACCAGCAGCAGCTCGGCGTCGCGCCACAGCGACTCCTCGCTCTCGCTGGGCGCCGGCGGCCGCGGATGCACGGCGTGGATGCGGATCCTGACGCCGCACTGCATGCGCAACCAGGCATGAATCGACGGAATGTCGCTCTGGATCAGCCATTTGACCTCGACCTCCTCGAGCGGCTCGCGTGAAAACAGATGCATGCCGTAAAGGTTGTCGAGCGGTACCTTGACGCTGTGCGGCCAGTCGCCTTGAAGCGAGCGGGCCAACTGATCGCCCCACCATTCGTCGGATTCCAGCGTCAGCACCAGATTGGGCTGGGCGGCATGGATCTGCTTGAGCAGGTCCTCGGCATTGCGGTTGGGCGTCAGCACGTTGGCGACCAGCACGGTCAGGTAGCGCCACTCGCCGTCGGCATTGGCATCGGCGACCTTCTTGGTCGCCAGCGGCGTCCAGGGGCGGATGTGCTTACCCTGAACGGCGAACACGGCGGTGCAGGCGGCGATTGCCCACCAGCGCCACTCGGCGCTGCCGAACAGCCAGAGCAGCAGGCCTACGACCAGCGCCAGGCTGGCAATCTGCAGCCGCGGGAAATCGAAGCCGCGTACCCACCAGTGGCGTAGCCGCAAGAAGGGAATCAGGGTGGCAATCAGCAGTAGCGCAGCCGCGGTGCTCAGGCCGATGTCGATCATGCTTGCTCCGGGCAGACCGCTCGACATCCGCCTGGCCAGTGGCGTCACTCGCAGACGACGTGTTCGGCCTGGTAGATCGTGAGCGGCATGAAAATGCGTCACTAATAACACGGATGACAACCGCGGCGTAAGCGTCGCTTTTCAATCGAGTGACTCAGAGCGTGCCTGCATTCATGGCGATCAGTTGAACGCGGCCTGCATCGAATGCTGCGTCCGCCCGAGGTAGTCGGCGAGCCGCTCGCGCTGAGTGTTGTCAAGGCGCAGATAGCGCTTGGTACGCCGCCACAGGATGTCGTCGACGTCACGCGCCCATTCGTGCTCGACCAGATAGTCGACCTCTCGCTGTGACAGCCCGCCGCCGAAATCCTGGCCCAGCGCCTCGATGCTGGTGCAGCCCTGGAGAAAATGCAGGCAGAGCGTGCCATAGCTGCCGGCAAAACGCCGTGCGCGCTCTGCGCCGAGGAACGGGTAGTCGCGCAGTAGCCGAGTCTGGAAGTCCGCCTGGCTGGCGATATCGCCGCCGGGCAGGCGTGCCTCGGCCGTCCATGCCGGCCGCATGGATGGGAACAGGGGGGCGAGTGTCTCGAGAGCGGTTTCGGCGAGCTTGCGGTAGGTAGTGATCTTGCCGCCGAACACGGAGAGCAGCGGAGCGCCCTGGCGATCCAGGTCGAGTGTGTAATCGCGGGTCATCGCCGCCGGATCGGTGGATTCGTCGTCGCACAGCGGGCGTACGCCGGAGAACGTGGTGACCACCTCGTCGCGGGTCAACGGTGTGCGGAAGTGCGCATTGACTACGTCGAGAAGATAGTCGACTTCGTCGTCGCTGGCCCGAATGGCGGCGGGGTCGCCCCGGTAGCGCACGTCGGTGGTGCCGATCAGGCTGAAATCCTGTTCGTAGGGCAGGACGAAGACGATGCGCCCGTCGCGGTTCTGCAGGATATAGGCGCGCTCGTCGGCATTGATGCGAGGCACCACCATGTGGCTGCCCTGGATCATCCGAATGGCGTAGCGTGAGTGATGCGAGGTGCGCTCGCTGATGAAGCGCTCGACCCAGGGTCCAGCCGCGTTGACCAGCACCCGGGCGCGGCGCTCGAAGCGTCGCCCGCCAGGCTGCTCCTCGAGCACCAGCCGCCAGTGGCCATCCTCGTCGTGGGCTTCGACGCAGCGCGTGCGCACCAGGATTTCGGCGCCGTTGTCGCGGGCCTGCAGGGCATTGAGCACGACCAGCCGGGCATCGTCGACCCAGCAGTCGGAATATTCGAAACCCTGGCTGATCTCTTCGCGCAGCGGGTTGCCGGCGGCGAAGCGCAAGCCCTTCGAGCGCGGCAGGCTGTCGCGCTTGCCCAGGTGGTCGTAGAGAAACAGCCCGGCACGAATCATCCAGGCCGGACGCAGGTGCGGCTGATGGGGCAGGATGAAACGCAGCGGCCAGATGATATGCGGGGCTTTTCTGAGCAGCACCTCGCGTTCGCGCAGGGCCTCGCGAACCAGCCTGAACTCGTAGTATTCGAGATAGCGCAGGCCGCCGTGGATGAGCTTGCTGCTCGCCGAGGAGGTCGCCTGGGCCAGGTCGGCCTGTTCGCAAAGGGTTACCGAAAGACCGCGACCGGCGGCGTCGTTGGCGATCCCCGTGCCGTTGATGCCCCCGCCGACCACGAACAGGTCGAGTAGCGGTGGCGTTGATGACGTTGCGCCCATGTCGGCTCCTTCGGGACACCCCGAGTGCGATGATGAAAACGGTGGTTTTCATTATGGGCGAAATTTTCGTTTATGAAAATACTCATGGGTGAAAACGAACATCATCGCGATTGCTGAGCGGGTCCCGTATCGTCTTCAAGCGAGCCGGCAGTGGCCGGTTCTTCGGCGATATGCAGGGCGACGTCGTGAGCCTCGATCAGCTGCAACAGCCGTTCCGGTGGCTGACGGTCGGTGAACAGGGCGTCGATCTGAGCGATGTTGCCCTGACGCACCACGGCGTTGCGGTGAAACTTGGAGTGATCGGCGAGCAGCATCACCTGTCGTGAGTTGTGGATGATTGCCTGGGCGACGCGCACTTCCTGATAGTCGAACTCCAGCAGCGAGCCATCGTCGTCGATGCCGCTGATGCCGATGATGCCGTAGTCGACCTTGAACTGGTTGATGAAATCGATCGTCGCCTCGCCGATGATGCCGCCATCCCGCGAGCGCACCTGGCCGCCGGCGACGATGACGTTGAAATCCTCCTGATGCTGGAGAATGGCCGCGACATTGAGGTTGTTGGTAATGACTTCCAGGCCGTGGTGGTCGGCTAGCGCCTCGGCGAAGATCTCGTTGGTGGTGCCGATGTTGATGAACAGCGAGGTGTTGTCGGGAATCTGGCGAGCCAGCAGGCGGGCGATGCGCTGTTTGGCAGCGAGATTGAGGGTCTTGCGCGTCTGGTAGGCGGTGTTGACGGTGCTCGACTCGAGCCCGGCGCCGCCGTGGACGCGGCGAAGCCGGCCCTCGTTGGCCAGCAGGTTGAGATCGCGACGAATGGTCTGCGGCGTAACCCCGAAATCGCCGGCCAGTTGTTCGATGGAGGCGTAACCTTGGCGCCTGACGAGGGCGATGATGGCGTCGTGGCGGTTGCGCTGGATCATGAAGCGTTCCATTGAGTTATCGATGCAAAGCCCGCAGGCGGCATGCCGTCATAGTATCAGCTTGTGCCAACAGCGCGGCCGCCACCGGGCGGATTCGACCATGGTCTTAGGGTGAGCCGTGCCCGATGGTTTGTTGTTATGTGAAAAGCGGTTTAGCCTCTTTCAAGCAATAACGAACATGCGCAACCCGGCGTCGACATCGCCCCTCCGCTCGGGCAGAGAGACGACGCGCGCCGGATAACCGCCAACAATACGAGTACGCCATGGCTTCCTACCTGCTTTCCATCGACCAGGGCACCACCAGTTCACGGGCCATTCTCTTCGATCGCGATGGTCGAGGCGTGGCGGTCGCCCAGGAGGAATTCCCGCAGCATTTTCCTCATGACGGCTGGGTCGAGCATAATCCCGAAGACCTCTGGGAGTCGGTGCTGCGCACCTGCCGGCAGGTGCTGGACAAGGCCGGGGTCGACGCCTCGGCGGTGGCGGCCATCGGCATCACCAATCAGCGCGAAACCACGCTGGTGTGGGATCGCCGTACCGGCGAGCCGATCTACAACGCCATCGTCTGGCAGGATCGCCGCACCTTCGCGGCCTGCCAGGCATTGACCGACGCCGGCCACGATGCGCTGATTCGCGAGCGCAGCGGGCTGGTGATCGATCCCTACTTCTCGGCGACCAAGCTCAAGTGGCTGCTCGACAACGTCGACGGGGCACGTGAGCGCGCCGAACGCGGCGAGCTGGCCTTCGGTACCGTCGACAGCTTTCTGCTATGGCGGCTGACCGGCGGGCAGGTGCATGCCACCGACGCCACCAACGCCTCGCGCACGGCGCTATTCAACATCCACGAGCAGCGCTGGGACGAGGATCTGCTGGCGCTGTTCGGCATACCCGCGAGTCTGCTGCCCGAGGTGCGCGACTGCAGCGGCGACTTCGGCACCACCCAGCCCGAGTGGTTGGGCGAAGCGCTACCGATCCGCGGCGTGGCCGGCGACCAGCAGGCGGCGCTGATCGGCCAGGCGTGTTTCGAGCCGGGCATGACCAAGAGTACCTACGGTACCGGTTGTTTCATGATTCTCAATACCGGGGGGCGCGCGGAAACTTCACGCAACCGGCTGTTGACCACCGTGGCCTATCGGCTCGATGGGCAGGTGACCTATGCCATGGAGGGCAGCATATTCGTCGCCGGGGCCACGGTGCAATGGCTGCGCGACGGACTCAAGCTGTTCGCCGAGGCCGCGGACAGCGAACAATTGGCGCGCAGTACCCGCAAGGGGCACGGCGTCTATCTGGTGCCGGCCTTCACCGGCCTGGGTGCGCCGCACTGGGACCCGCTGGCGCGTGGGGCGATCTTCGGGCTGACCCGCGACACCGGCATCGCCGAGATCGTCGCCGCCGGCCTGCAATCGGTGTGCTACCAGACCCGCGATCTGCAGACCTGCATGAACGACGACGTCGCCGGACGTGCCGGTACGCTGCGTGTCGATGGCGGCATGGTCGGCAACAGTTGGGTCATGCAGTTTCTCGCCGACATGCTAGGCGTTCCGGTGGACCGCCCCGAGACGCTCGAGACCACCGCGCTGGGCGCGGCCTACCTGGCCGGGTTGGCGATCGGCTGGTACGCCGACCTCGACGAGATCGCCCGGTTGTGGCACTGCGAACGTACCTTCGAACCGCAGATGGCCGAGGAGGAGCGCGAGACGCTGTATGCCGGCTGGCAGGATGCGGTGAATCGCGTCAAATGCCGTTGAGCCTGGCGCGCGGCGGTATCTTGAAGGCGCCGGTGCATTGTCAGGGCATCCTAGCGCTTGATGAGTCTGGAATTGTCCGCCGAATCAAGCACAAGGGAGGGATGTTCCGCGGCGAAAAGTGCCCGCCGGGGGTTGCATTCGCCGCCGCCGAGGGTAGAATACGCATCCGTTGCCGGCCAGCGTATGTGCATAATCGCCGTCAACGCCTGCAGGACCGTAGCTCAGTTGGTTAGAGCGCCACGTTGACATCGTGGAGGTCAGCGGTTCAAATCCGCTCGGTCCTACCAGCAGGCTCTCGCAGCATTGCAGGACCATAGCTCAGTTGGTTAGAGCGCCACGTTGACATCGTGGAGGTCAGCGGTTCAAATCCGCTTGGTCCTACCAGCTTTCAGACGCCCGATTCGCTTGCCGAGTCGGGCGTCTTTCGTTGTGTTTTTCACTGGTCTGGGCGTGTCAGTCGTCATCGACCGGCGCATGCGCGTCGACGAAGCGGGCGATCTCCTCGAGCGCCCGATTGGCCGCATCGAGTAGCGGGGCGAAGCCGACGAACACATGCGGCATGTCGGCCCACAGGCTGAGCTTGACGGGGCTGCCGCTTTGTTGCGCCTGTTCGGCGTAGCGCCGGCTGTCGTCGAGCAGCACTTCCGCTTCGCCGCACTGGATCAGCATCGGCGGCAAGCCGGTGAGATCGCCCTCGATCGGCGACACTCTGGGGTCGTCGGCCTGGGCGACCGGCGCGTGGCCAAGATACAGCTGGGTCAATTGCGGTAGCAGGCTGGCATCGAGGATCGGGTCGACTGTGGCCTTGCGCGTCAGCGAGTCGCTCTCCCAGCTCTGGTCGGTGGCCGGCGAGAAGGCGAGTACCGCGTCGGGCAGGCGCAGCGCTTCGCGCTTGAGAACATCCACACAGGCCAGCGCCAGATTGCCGCCGGCGCTGTCGCCGGCGAGCAGCAGCGGCGGCTCGGAGTCTTCGCGGCACAGCCATTGCCAGGCGTCGAGACAGTCCTCGAGCCCGGCGGGAAATGGCGCCTCGGGGGCCAGCCGGTAATCGATGGCGATCACCTCGGCCTGGCAGGCTCGTGCCAGGCGTGTCGTCAGCGGGCGATGGCTGGCCGGGCTGCCGGCGATCCAGCTACCGCCGTGAAGATACAGCAGCCGGCGGCATGGCTCGTGGTCGGTCTCGGCCGGGCGTACCCGCTCGGCAGCGATGACGCCGGCGCGGGTCGGCACCAGTAGCGGCTCGACCCGGCAGTGAGCGTCGAGGATCATTGGGTCGGCGGCGAAGTACAAATCGAGCAGGCGACGCTTGACGGTCAGGTTGTTACCGCTGGCGATATTGAGCGATTTGAGCCGCTCGAGATGGGTGAGCACGGCGTCCAGCCCCTCGTGGGCGGCGCCGGGCGAGGGCGTGTGATGCATGAATGAGCCTCCCGGATTAGCGGACGTACAGCATGGCGTCAGCGAGAGGCGGCGGCAATGGCTAGCCGGCGAAGTCGCTGGCGGCGATGAATGTCGCGACAAGGCACTCGATCCCGGCCTGGTCGTCGCCGGAAAAGCGCGCCGGGTGGGGGCTGTCGAGATCGAGTACGCCCCACAGCGCCTCGTCGACGACGATCGGCACCACCAGCTCGGAACGCGACGCCGCGTCGCAGGCGATGTGATCGGCGATGGCGTGTACGTCATCGATGCGCTGGGTCTGGCGGGTGCGCGCCGCGGCGCCGCACACCCCGTTGCTGAAAGGAATCGGGTTGCAGGCTGGCTTGCCCTGAAAGGGACCGAGAATCAGCGTCTCGGCCCGGCGCTGCAGGTAGAAGCCCGCCCAGTTGAGATCGGGGATCTCCTGCATGATGAAGGCGCAGGTCTGGGCTGCGTTGGTCAGCCAGTCGCGGCTGTCGAGCAGCGCTTCGAGCTGGCGGGCGAGGCGTGGATAATCGCTCATGGACACTTCCTTTAAGCGGGCCTGAAAGTAGACGGGCCGGCCCTTTCAGGTCGGCCCGTCGGTCACGACGAGTGGCGCTTACTTCCAGCCGGGAACGGCGCCGCCCTTGAACAGCTCCTCGGCCTTGTCGATCACCGGCTGGCTCTGGTAGGCGTCGACCAGCTGCTGGATCGCTTTGCGGTCCTGATCGCCGGCGCGCACCACGATCAGATTGACATAGGGCGACTCGGGGCCTTCCTTGATCAGCGCATCGTCCAGGCTCAGGCCGGCCGGCTGGGCGAAGGTGTTGTTGATGAACGCCATGTCGACGTCGGGGAGCACTCGTGGCAACTGAGCGGCCTCGATTTCGCGAAACTCGAAATCGCGTGGGTTCTCGGCGATGTCGATTGGCGTGGCTTCAAGATTGCTCGGATCGTTGAGCTCGAGCAGGCCCTTGTTGTGCATCAGGATCAGCGCGCGGCCTTCGTTCGACGGATCGTTGGGCAATGCGATGGTCGCGCCGTCGGGTAATTCCTCGATGCTGTCGTACTTTTCGGAATAGGCGCCGATCGGATAGACGAAGGTGCGCCCGGCGATCGCGAAATCGTAGCCGCGGTCACGGACCATCGACTTCATGTACGGCTCGTGCTGGTAGGCGTTGGCATCCAGGCTGCCATCGGCCAGCGCGGCGTTGGGCGTCACGTAGTCGGTGAACTCGATGATCTCGACGTCGAGCCCGTACTTGTCCTTGGCGATCTGCTTGGCGACCTGCATGACGTCGGTTTCGGGCCCGGCCACGGTGCCGACCTTGATCTGATCGGCGGCGGCGCTGGCGGGACCGCCGACCAGGCCGAGGCCGAGCAGGGCGGTGCCGAGTGTCTTGGCGATGGCGTGCTTCATGATGTGTCTCCTTGCGATGTGCCCGATGCCGCGGAACCGCGCGGCGGAATAGGGCGTATTTTAAGCTATAAGCAGAAAATTGGTAATGCCTTTTGGTTATTGGTTCGATTTGGCTGCTCGGGTCGGCTATTTATGGTCGGTTCGCCGCACCAGATAGTCGCCGAGCATCTGGAAGCCCTGCACCAGAACCACCAGAATGACCACCGTGATCAGCATCACGGTGGGGTTGAAGCGGTTGTAGCCGTAGCGAATGCCCAGATCGCCGAGCCCGCCGCCGCCCACCGCACCGGCCATCGCCGAATAGCTGATCAGCGTGACCACGGTAATGGTCAGGCCGGTGATGATGCCGCCACGCGCCTCGGGCAGCAGCACCTTGGTGATGATCTGCAGCGGCGTCGCGCCCATCGATTGAGCGGCCTCGACCAGCCCTGGCGGGACTTCGTTGAGCGCCCCCTCGACCAGTCGCGCGACGAAGGGAATCGCGGCGATGGTCAGCGGCACGGCGGCGGCGCTGGTGCCGATCGAGCTACCCACCAGCATGCGCGTGAAGGGGATGATCGCGACCAGCAGGATGATGAAGGGGACCGAGCGGCCGATGTTGGTGACGATCCCCAGGATGCGGTTGCTCAGCGGCTGGGCGAGAATCTGCCCCGGGCGGGTCACGTAGAGCAGTACCCCCAGCGGCACGCCCAGCGCCGCGGCGATGACGCCGGACACGGCGACCATGTAGAGAGTGTCGAGGGTCGCCGCGAGGATCAGTTCAAGCATCGCGCTGGACATGGCCGAGCACCTCCACTTGCAGGTCGTGGGAGTCGAGATAGGCCAGCGCCTTGGCGGTCTGCTCGGGCGTGCCGATCAGTTCGGCAATCATCAGTCCCAGGGTGCGATCCTGGATCGACTCGACCTTGGCCTCGAGAATGCTGACGTCGATGTCGCAGTCGCGGGCCAGGCGCGAGATCAGCGGGGTGGATACGGCATCGCCCTTGAATGCCAGGCGCACCACCGGGTGGCTGTTGTCGCCGGGGCGCGCCTCGAGCCGGTCGACCAGCGCCTGGGGCGGCTCGAGTTCGAGGAAGGCGTTGAGGAAATCGCGGCCCAGCCGGGTCGCTGGCGTGGTGAAGAAGTCACCGACGTCGGCTTCCTCGACCAGCTCGCCGCCGGAAATCAGCCCCACGCGATGGCAGATCGACTTGACCACTTCCATCTCGTGAGTGATCAGCAGAATGGTCAGCCCCAGCTTGCGGTTGATGTCCTGCAGCAGTTCGAGAATCGACACGGTGGTCTGCGGATCCAGCGCCGAGGTCGCCTCGTCGCACAGCAGCACCTTGGGACGGCTGGCCAGCGCCCGGGCGATCGCCACGCGCTGCTTCTGGCCGCCGGAAAGCTCGGCCGGGTACTTGTCGCGCTTGTCGGAGAGCCCGGTCATTTCAAGCAGCGGCTCGACGCGTTCGCGTATCTCGCGCTTGGCCACGCCCATCAGCTCCAGCGGCAGGGCGACATTGGCGAACACCGTGCGCGACGACAGCAGGTTGAAATGCTGGAAGATCATGCCGACCCGGTGGCGGGCGCGATTGAGTGAGGCGGCGTCGAGCGCGGTCAGTTCCTCGCCATCGACGTATACCCGGCCGGTGGTCGGGCGTTCGAGCAGATTGACGCAGCGAATCAGCGTCGACTTGCCGGCGCCGGACAGGCCGATGACACCGTGGATGGCACCCTGGGGCACGTGCAGGTCGGTGGGCTTGAGCGCATGAATGGCGCCGGCGCCGCTGCCGTAGGTCTTGGAAACGTGGTCGAGTGTGATCATGGTTCCGGTCGTGTCGGGGCGACGATCGGAGCGGGAAAACGGGCGGAGCGGACCAGGTCGCGGTACAAAAAAGGCCACCCTGGCGGGTGGCCATCAACGCTGGACACACCCTTTTAGCTGCACTTTCCAGCGCCTTGCGGCCCTGGAGGCGCCCGCAATCCGGGAACAAATCGGCGCCTTGAGATGATGCGCGAAAGTCTAGAGAGCCCTTCGGGGGCTGTCAACGACTTTGGTCTATGCCCTAATAACAAGCGCCACCATGTAGCAAATTGCCATGTGAAAGGCTCCTTTCATAGAAGAAAAGCCTAAAAATTCATGGGTGACCCGCGGCCGTTGATGGCGGTTATCCGCCCGCGGCGTCGGTGGGCGCGACAATCGGCTTTCCTCCAGGCGCGGCTTTTCTCTAGCAGCCTGTCGGACTTAGCGTCGGCAGACAATGGACGCCGCCTGCCGCGGCAGATTTTTGCACCATCATGATGCCTACTTACGGGCTTCTGTGGCCAATATTCTCAAAACGAGCAGCA
>NZ_JAIRBP010000034.1:0-39111 GCF_021151495.1 Halomonas sp. IOP_31
GCTGCTCGTTTTGAGAATATTGGCCACAGAAGCCCGTAAGTAGGCATCATGATGGTGCAAAAATCTGCCGCGGCAGGCGGCGTCCATTGTCTGCCGACGCTAAGTCCGACAGGCTGCTAGATGACTGAACTGACCAACGCCACCCTGGCCGGATTCGACGCCGCCGTCGCCACGCCGCGCTACGACCGTTCGCGAGTCACTCCGGGCATCGTCCACATCGGCGTGGGCGGCTTCCATCGTGCCCACCAGGCGATGTATCTCGACGAGCTGATGAACCGCGGCGAGGCGCTCGATTGGGGGATCGTCGGCGTCGGCATGATGCCCGGCGACACGCGCATGCGCGACGCCCTGGCCGCTCAGGATCATCTCTACACGCTGGTGGTCAAGCACCCCGACGGGCGTTACCAGCCGCGGGTGATCGGCTCGCTCGTCGACTATCTCTACGCCCCCGAGGAGCGCGAGGCGGTGATCGAGCGCATGGCCGATCCGGCGACGCGGATCGTCTCGCTGACCGTCACCGAGGGCGGCTACAACGTTCACCACGTCACCGGCGACTACGACCTGGCCAACCCCGATGTCGCCCACGATCTTGCCGAGCCCGATGCGCCGCGCACTACCTTCGGACTGGTGGTCGCCGCGCTCAAGCGGCGTCGCGTGCGGGGCATCGCGCCGTTCACCGTGATGTCCTGCGACAATATCCAGGGCAACGGCGACGTCGCCCGGCGCATGTTCACCGCCCATGCCCGGGCGCTGGACGGCGAGCTGGGCGCCTGGGTCGAGGCCGAGGTCAGCTTCCCCAACGCCATGGTCGATCGCATCACCCCGGTGACCGCGCCGGCCGACATCGCGGCGCTCGCCGAGCGTTTCGGCGTCGAGGACCGCTGGCCGGTGGTCTGCGAGCCGTTCACCCAATGGGTGCTCGAGGATCATTTCCCGCTCGGCCGCCCGCCGCTCGAGAAGGTCGGCGTGCAGATGGTCGACGACGTGATTCCCTACGAGCTGATGAAGCTGCGGCTGCTCAACGCCAGCCACCAGGCGCTGACCTACTTCGGCTATCTGGCCGGCTATCGCTACGCCCACGAGGTCTGCCAGGACCCGCTGTTCGTCGACTTGCTGCTCGACTACATGAACCTCGAGGCCACGCCGACGCTGTCGCCGGTGCCGGGGGTCGATCTCGACGACTACAAGCGCACGCTGATTGCGCGCTTCGCCAACCCCGAGATCCGCGATACCCTGGCGCGGCTGTGCGCCGAAAGCTCGGATCGCATCCCCAAGTGGCTGCTGCCGGTGATTCGCGAGCAGCTCGAACGTGGCGGCGAGATCAAGCGCAGCGCGGCGGTGGTGGCGAGCTGGGCGCGCTACGCCGAGGGCCAAGACGAACGGGGCGAGCCGATCGAGGTGGTCGACCGATTGAAGGACGAACTGATGACGCTGGCCGCCGACAACCGCCAAAACCCGCGTGGGTTCATCGGCAATCGTCAATTGTTCGGCGAACTGGCCGACGACGAGCGCTTCTGCGCGGCCTATCTCGATGCCCTCGAGCGGCTGCATCGCGATGGCGCGCGGGCCACCGTCGAGGCGCTGGTGGGCTCGCGCTGATGTTCATCGCCAGCCGCGGCGGCTACCCTGGTACTGGTTGGCGCCGGCGGCGTCGGGATCGCCAGGGTTGCCAGGATTGAAAGGATTGAAAGGGGAGCAAGGCATGTATCTAGGCGTGGATTGCGGCACCCAGAGCACCAAGGTGGTGATCGTCGACGCCGAGCGTGGGACGATCCTCGGCGAGGGCAGCCGGGCGCACCAGCTGATCGAGGGCGACGGCGGGCGCCGCGAGCAGTCGGTCGACGACTGGCTGGCCGCGCTGCGCGGCGCGTTCGCCGACGCGCTGGCCGAGGCGGGCATCGACGCCCGCGCGATTCGCGCCATCGGCGTCTCCGGCCAGCAGCACGGCATGGTCGCGCTGGACGCCCGGGGCGAGCCGGTCTACCCGGCCAAGCTGTGGTGCGACACCGAGACCGCGCTGCACAACGAGCACCTGATCGAGGCGCTGGGCGGCCGCCAGGGCTGTCTCGACAAGCTCGGCCTGCTGCTGCAGACCGGCTACACCGCGTCCAAGGTGGCCTGGCTGCGCGATACGCACCCCGAGGCCTACCGGCGCATCGACAGCCTGCTGCTGCCCCACGACTATCTCAATTTCTGGCTGACCGGCGAGCGGGTCACCGAGTGCGGCGACGCCTCGGGCACCGGCTATTTCGATACCCGCCGGCGCGCGTGGCATCATGAGGCGTTCAAGGTCGTCGCCCCGGAACTCGATCCGAATACGGTGCTGCCGCGGCTGATCGACTCGTCGGAGCCGGTCGGCCGGGTGCGCGCCGAGGTGGCCCGCGAGCTGGGCCTGAGCAATGACGTGCTGGTCGCCAGCGGCGGCGGCGACAACATGATGGCGGCGATCGGCACCGGTAACATCGCCCCGGGGCTAGTGACCATGAGCCTGGGCACCTCGGGCACGGTTTGCGCCTACGCCGAGGAGCCGGTGATCGACGCCCAGGGCATGGTCGCCAACTTCTGCGCCAGCAGCGGCGGCTGGCTGCCGCTGGTGTGCACCATGAACGTGACCTCGGCGACCACCCGGGTACGCGAGCTGTTCGGCTTCGACGTGGCGACCTTCGGCGAACGCGTCGCCGCCGCGCCGGTCGGTGCCGAGGGGGTGATGGTGCTGCCGTTCTTCAACGGCGAGCGAGTGCCGCCGCTGCCCCACGCCAGCGCCAGCTTCGTCGGCCTGACCAGTGTCAACACCAGCGCCGACAACCTGTGCCGGGCGGTGGTCGAAGGGGCGACCTATGGCATGCGCTATGGCCTCGAGCTGCTGGGTCCGCTGGCCGACCGGGTCAGCGAGATCCGGCTGGTGGGCGGCGGCGCCAAGAGTCCGGTGTGGCGGCAGATCGTTGCCGACGTGCTGGGCGTCGAGGTGGTCTGCCCACGGCTCACCGAGGCCGCGGCGCTGGGTGCGGCGATCCAGGCGGCGTGGTGCGACGCCCGGCAGCGCGGCGAGGGCAACTCGCTGGCCACGCTCTGCCAGCGGCTGGTGAGTCTCGATGCCGACACCCGTGCCCGGCCCCGCAGCGAGGCCGCGACGCGTTATGATGAACGCTACCGTGGCTATCGTCAGGCGCTGGCCGAACGCTACGACGTGCCGGCCTGAGGCCGGCGCCGAGCCCATTGATCGACAGAAGGATGATCCCATGAGTCAACTCGACGCTCTCAAGAAGCTCTCTCTGGTCGTCGCCGACACCGGCGACCTGGAAGCCATTCGTCGTTATCAGCCCCACGACGCCACCACCAACCCGTCGCTGATCCTCAAGGCGTTCGATCTGCCCGGTCATCAGGCGCTGATCGACGAGACCCTCGACGCCGTCAAGCGCGAGGTCGGCGATCCCGCCGCGCAGGTCGAGCAGGCGGTGGATCGGTTGTCGGTAGCGATCGGCCGCGAGATCGCCGAGCTGGTGCCGGGGCGCGTGTCCACCGAGGTCCCGGCGCGGCTGTCGTTCGATCGCCAGGCGAGCATCGAGAAGGCCCACCAGCTGATCGAGCTCTACGAACGCCACGGCGTGGGCCGCGAGCGCATCCTGATCAAGCTGGCGTCGACCTGGGAAGGCATCCGCGCCGCCGAGACCCTCGAGCGCGAGGGCATCCAGTGCAACCTGACGCTGCTGTTCAGTGACGCCCAGGCGCGCGCCTGCTTCGATGCCGGCGTGCACCTGGTCTCGCCGTTCGTCGGCCGGGTCACCGACTGGTTCAAGAAGGAAACCGGTCAGGATTATGCTCCGGAGCAGGACCCCGGCGTGCAGTTCGTGCAGGGCGTCTGCCGCTATGCCAGCGACTTCGGCTACGACACCGTGGTGATGGGCGCGAGCTTTCGCACCACCGGGCAGATCCTGGCGTTGGCCGGCTGCAACCGTCTGACCATCTCGCCGGCGCTGCTCGAGGAGCTGGCCGCCAGCGAGGGCGAGGTCGAGCGCAAGATCACCGATGTCGGCGATGCCACCGAACGGTTGCCGGCGCTGACCGAGCCGGAATTCCGCTGGGGCCACAACCAGGACGCCATGGCCAACGACAAGCTGGCCGAGGGCATCCGGCGCTTCGCCGACGATCAGGGCAAGCTCGAGAAGCTGCTCGCCGAGCGTCTGCGCGGCTGAACCCGGTCGCTTCCGGCCATGAGAAATCCGGCGCAAACCGGCTTTTTGCCATCAGCCGGTCATGCGTGCAGGCGGCGCGACTCAGTCGTGCCAGATATCGGCGACGAGCTCGAACGAGCGCCGGCGATCGGCGGCATCAAAGACGTCGGTGACCAGCATCAGCTCGTCGGCGCCGGTCTGCTCGATGAAGCGCTCGAGCCCCGCGCGCACACTCTCCGGCCCGCCGACCACCGCCGCGCCCAGATGCTGGGCGACCGCGGCCTGCTCGTGGGGCGTCCAGTCGAGGCTTTCCACCGGCGGCTGGGCGCGGGTGCTGCGCCCGCGAATCAGGTTGAGGAACTTCTGCTGCGCGGTGGTGGCAAGATAATCGGCGTGGGCGTCGTTGTCGGCGGCGATCAGCGGCATGCCGACCATCGCATAGGGCGCATCGAGCACCGCGGACGGCCGGAACTGCTCGCGATACAGGCGCAGCGCCTCGAACAGGTAGCCCGGCGCGAACTGCGCGGCGAAGGCGAACGGCAGGCCGAGCCGCGCGGCGAGCTGGGCGCTGTAGCCGCTCGAGCCGAGCAGCCAGATCGGCACGTGGGTGCCCTGGCCGGGCACCGCGCGCACGCGCTGGTCGGGCAGGGCATCGCCCAGGTAGCGGCGCAGCTCGTCGAGCCGCTCGGGAAAGTCGCTGACCCCGGCGCGCGGGTTGCGGCGCATCGCCGCCATGGTCGCGCCGTCGGAGCCCGGCGCGCGCCCCAGGCCCAGGTCGATGCGCCCGGGGTAGAGCGTTTCCAGGGTGCCGAACTGCTCGGCGATCACCAGTGGCGGATGGTTGGGCAGCATGATTCCGCCGCTGCCCACGCGGATGCGCCGGGTGGCGCCGGCGATGTGGCCGATCAGCACCGAGGTTGCCGCACTGGCGATGCCGTCGATGTTGTGATGCTCGGCCAGCCAGTAGCGGTTGAAGCCGAGTTCGTCGACCTGGCGGGCCAGCGCGGTGCTGTCGGCGAAGGTCTCGGCGATGCTGCCGCCCTGGCGGATCGGCGCCAGGTCGAGCACGGAAAGCGGGGTGTTGGCAAGTCGGGGCATGGTGTCCTCAAAGTGGATGCGACGCTCTCGTTAGCGTCTTAATAATCCTCTTGTGGGGGCGCGCTGCCACGAACTCAAGCGTCAGGCGCCCCGCGTGGCGAAAACCGCCGGCTGTGCTCAGGATACGAACTGGAAATACGCCCAGACGGCGAATGCCAGCAGTGCCACCGCGCCAACCGGCTTGGAGTGTCGTCGCCAGAGTCGTGTGGCGCTATTGCCGACCAAGGCCACCAACAACGCCAGGCCGAAGTAGCGGATGCCGCGGGCGATCAGCGCGGCCAGCAGGAACAGCGGCAATGGGTAGTGGCTGGCGCCGGCCACCAGCATGGCGATCTGGAAGGGTATCGGCACGATGCCCACGGCGAGGATCGCCTGAAAGCCGTTGGCGTCGAAGCGGCTCTCGAAGTTGCTGTAGGCCTGCTGCCCGCCGAACAGCGAGATCAGCGAATCCCCCCATTGCGTCATGGCCAGGCCGCCCAGCCCGTAGCCGATCAACGCGGCAGTCAGGTTGCCGGCCAGCGCTACCGCGGCCAGGCGCCACTTGGCGCTGGGCTGGCTGATCATCCACGGGATCAGGATCAGTTCGATGGGAATCGGCACGATCAGGGTTTCGAGAATCGAGGCAAGGAACAGCAGCGCCATGGCGTGGCGCGACGTCGACAGGCGTTCGAGCCAGGCGGTGGCGGAAGCCAGTGAGGTGAACGAGGGTAAGGACATGGCGGAGCCCGCTGGCGTGGCGCATCTCGGCCTGTGAACGAACGCGCCGGTTGATTGCTATAGCGGGAAGAGTAATGGCAAGCTGGCGCTAACGCGACTCCAAGGAAAAGGAAATCCTCAATGGCCAACTCTGGACGGCAGCGCGTCTTCACCATTTCCGCCTTGATCATCATCGCCCTGGTGGCGGTGGGCGCCGCCTTTCCCAGCCAGTTCGGCGCGGTGGCCGACGCGGCCCTGAAGACGATCGGACGTTACTTCGGTTGGTTCTATCTGTTTTCGGTGTTCGGCTTCGTGCTGTTCCTGGTCTGCCTGGCGTTGAGCAAGTACGGCAAGATTCGCCTCGGCCCCCAGGACAGCACGCCGAGTTACAGCTTCTTTTCGTGGGTCGCCATGTTGCTGGCGGCCGGCTTCGGTGTCGGCCTGGTGTTCTATGGCATGGCCGAGCCGATGACCCATTATCTACGTCCGCCGTTCGGCGATGTCGAACCCGAGTCGGTCGCGTCGGCGCGTTATGCCATCCAGTACAGCTTCTTCAACTGGGGCATCCATCAGTGGGCGGCATTCTCGATCGTCGGCCTGATCATCGCCTACTTCCAGTTCCGCAAGGGCCAGGCCGGCCTGGTCTCGTCGGTGCTGTCATCGGTCACCGCCAAGCGTCCGAAATTGCGCAAATGGACGCCGGCATTGGATATCTTCGCCGTGGTGGCGACCATCATGGGGGTGGCGACCTCGATCGGGCTGGCCGTATTGCAGATCAATGGCGGTCTCAAGGCGGTGTTCGGCGTCGAGGAAAACGCCTTCTGGAAGTTCGCGATCATGGGCGCGATGTTCGTCTGCTACATGGCGTCGGCCTGGGGCGGTCTGGACAAGGGCATCAAGCGTCTATCAAACATCAACCTGGTGCTGTGCTTTGCGCTGATGTTGTACGTATTGATCGCCGGGCCGACATTGGCGATCCTCAAGACGATCACCCTGGGGATCGGCGATTATCTGCAGAACTTCATCGTCATGAGCCTGCGCACCTCGCCATATGACAACAGCACCTGGGCCAATGAGTGGACCATCTTCTACTGGGCCTGGGTCATCGCCTGGTCACCGTTCGTGGGCACCTTCGTCGCCCGTATCTCGCGGGGCCGCACCATCAAGGAATACGTGTTCGGCGTGCTGATCATGCCGCCGTTGCTGGCCACCCTGTGGATCGGGGTGTTCGGCGGTGCGGCGCTCAACATGGAGTTGACCGGCGACGTCGGCCTGGCCGCCGCCACCGACCAGAACATCACTTCGGCGCTGTTCAAGATGTTCGAGCTGATGCCGTTCACCGAGGCGCTGTCGCTGGTCGCCCTGCTGCTGATCTTCATCTTCCTGGTGACCTCCGCCGACTCGGCGACCTACATTGTCGCCCAGATGACCGATGGCGGTTCGATCAACCCGCCGCTCTACAAGCGCATCGCCTGGGGACTATTGATCGCCGCCATCTGTCTGACGTTGCTGATCGCCGGCGGGTTGAAGGGGCTGCAGTCGGCCTCGGTGCTCTCGGCGCTGCCATTCACCTTCATTATCTATGGCATGATATTCGTGCTGATCAAGGAGTTGCGCTCCGACCGCAAGGCGATGCTCACCGCGCTCTATCGCCGTCATGGCGATACCCCGGTCGGCGCCGACGTCTTCGAGGCCGACGAACTCGCCGAAGCCGATCGCTACCGCCGCGCCCCCGGTGTGGTCAATCGGCGCATCAATACCCGCGAAGGCAGCTGATTGTCGTGATTGGTCCAGGTGCACCAACGCCCGGCCTCGGAGGCTTTTTCACACAGCCTCCGAGGGACGGCTCTGGGGGCGGCGCTCGTCTGCGCCGGGTCAGCCCAGGTCGTTGACCAGCAGCGCCTCGACGGCTTCGATACGCTCGTCGAGCTTGGCCTCGTCGGGGGCGAGTATGGTGATGTGGCCGAGCTTGCGGCCCGGGCGCGGCGCCTTGCCGTAGTCGTGCCAGCGCGTTCCCGGTACCGCGAGTACCGCTTCGCGTTCCGGCAGGGCGCCGATCACGTTGAGCATGGCGCACGGCGTCAGCCGCTCGGTGGCGCCCAGCGGCAGCCCGGCGATCGCCCTCAGGTGATTCTCGAACTGGCTGGTGGTGGCGCCCTCGATGGTCCAGTGCCCGGAGTTGTGAACCCGCGGGGCGATCTCGTTGGCCAGCAGGTCGTCGCCGGCAACGAAGAATTCGAAGGCCATCACGCCAACGTAATCGAGCCGCTTGAGCACCCGCCCGGCATAGTCCGCGGCCACGCGCTGCAGCGGATGATCGGCCAGCGCAATAGAGCAGTGCAGCATGCCCTGGCGATGCTCGTTTCTGACCAGCGACCAGACTCGCGTCTCGCCGACAGGGTCGCGCACCGCGATCAGCGAGACCTCGTGATCGAAGTCGACGAAGCCTTCCAGGACCAGCGGCACCTCGCCCAGTTCGGCGAAGGCACCGCTGACGTCGGCGCGCTCGCGCAGCACCTTCTGGCCCTTGCCGTCGTAACCCAGGGTGCGGGTCTTGAGTACCGCGGGCAGGCCGATCTCGGCGATCGCGTCGTCCAGCTCGGCCTGGCTGTCGATGCGCGCCACCGGCGCCACCGGGATCTCAAGCTCGCCAAACAGGGTCTTTTCGGCCCAGCGGTCACGTGCGATGGCCAGCGCCTGGGCGGGCGGGTAGGCGGGGCGCTGCTCGGCGAGGCGGGCGACCACCGCCGGGTCGACGTTCTCGAATTCGAAGGTCAGCGCATCGCTTGAGTCGACCAGCGCGGTGAGCGCCTCGGCGTCGTCCCAGGCGGCGTGCAAGTGGCGACCGTGCAGTGCCGCACAGGGCGCGTCGCCCGGGTCGAGGAAGGTGAAGCGAGCGTCGAAGCCGGCGCCGGCTTCGGCGAGCATGCGGCCCAATTGGCCGCCACCGACGATTCCGATACGCATCGATCAATTCTCCCCTGACAAGGACGGCCGCGGGTCCGGCGCGTCGAGCACGGCGCGGGTCTGTTCGGCCCGGTAGTCTTCGAGGGCGGCGCGGATCTCGGGATACTTGTTGCCGAGCATCGCCGCCGCCAGCAGCGCGGCGTTGATCGCCCCGGCGCGGCCGATCGCCAGCGTGCCGGTGGGAATGCCGGCGGGCATCTGGACGATCGACAGCAGCGAGTCGACGCCGCTGAGCATGCTCGACTGGACCGGCACGCCGAGTACCGGCAGTACCGTCTTGGCGGCGGCCATGCCCGGCAGATGAGCGGCGCCGCCGGCCCCGGCGATGATCACTTCGAGGCCGCGCTCGGCGGCGCCAGCGGCGTAGTCGAACAGCAGATCCGGCGTGCGGTGCGCGGAAACCACCTGGATCTCGTGTTCGATGCCCAGTCGCTCGAGGGTCTCGGCGGTGTGACTCAGCGTCGACCAGTCCGATTTCGATCCCATGATGACGCCTACCAGTGCGCTCATGCTGCCTCCGCTTAGATTGCTGTCGCGCGGTTCGCCCGGCGCGTCTGCGAGGCGGGCCCGGCGACCGTTAAAACAAGCGACGCAGTATACCATCGCCGGCACGCCAGGGCATGCTACATCACGGGAAGGCCGCGACGAGGGCGAAGCGCGCGACCGGCTCGCCGGCGACCTCGACGGTCTCGACGAACATCGCCAGTGGCCGCACCCAGAGTCCATAGCTGCCGTACAGCGCGCGGTACACCACCATCGGTTCCGTGCTCTCGCTGTGATGGGCCAGACCCAGCACCTCGTAGCTCTGGCCCTTGTAGTGGCGATAGATGCCCGGTACCGGGCGGGATGCTTCATGATGCATCAAAGGACTCCTCGCGAGTGGCGGTAGCGGCTTCACGGCGGGCGCGCTCGGCCAGGCGGGCCAGGGTCCGCGAGGCGGCGACGAAGCCGAAGCTGCCGGTGACGAAGCTCGCCGCGCCGAAGCCGCTGGCGCAGTCGAGCCGGGTCGCCTCGCCGAGCCCGGGTTTCTGCAGGCAGACCTCGCCGTCGCCATCCGGATAGATCAGCTGTTCGTCAGAATAGACGCATTCGACGCCGAAGCGGCGCTTGGGATTGCGCGAGAAGCCGAAATCCCGGCGCAGCCGGGCACGCACCTTGGCGAGCAGCGGATCATGTTCGGTGCGACTCAGGTCGGCGGTGCGAATCCGCGCCGGGTCGGTCTGGCCGCCGGCGGCGCCGGTCACCGTCAGGCCCAGCTTGCGGCGCTTGCACCAGGCGATCAGCGCCGCCTTGGCGAGGACGCTGTCGATGGCATCGATGACGTGATCGGCGTCCTCGGGAATGCGCGCTTCGAGATTGCCGGGGGTGACGAAGGCGTTGTCGGCGATCACCTCGAGCGCCGGGTTGATCGCCCGAAAGCGCTCGGCGAGCACCTCGACCTTGGGCCGGCCGATGCTGCCGTCCAGGGCGTGCAGCTGACGGTTGACGTTGGACACGCAGACGTCGTCGAGATCGATCAGCGTCAGCCGGCCTACCCCTGAGCGGGCCAGCGCCTCCGCCGCCCAGCTGCCCACGCCGCCGAGGCCCACCACCACCACGTGGGCGCGCTGGAAACGCGACGCCGCCCGGGCGCCATAGAGGCGGCGAATGCCGCCGAAGCGAAAGGCGTAATCGTCGCTCATGACAGCGCCTCGCAGGCATGGGGGGCAGCGCAAGCGTCACCACCGCAGTGGACCAGCAGGCTTGAGGGATTGTGCATCGCGACCAGGGTATCGTCCTGGTAGACGATCGGCAGACGGTCGTCGAATGTCGTCGCTGGACTCATCAGGGCACTCGAAGTAGCTGCAACAGGGACGGGCATTGTCGCCGCCCCGGCCCCGCCCTGTCACCCTCGACAGGCGTGCCGCGCCAGGCCGACCACTGGCTGAATCAGGGGCGGCTGACGCCCCCCGAGTGATCGATGATCGTGCCAAGGTCGACTTTCCGCCGCCTGGGCGTTGCGGCATGATAGCCGGCTAAGCAGCGCCCGCAACGCCGTGGCGTTGCCCAACCAGAGCCGCGCGGGTCAGCCCGCCTAGCAGTCTGTCGGATTTGACCGATCGTCGCGAGAAAAGCGGATTTCGAGACAAGTTGATCGATCTGATGAGGCGAATAGCGCGCTATTTAACGAATCAGAGCGAATGAAATTGGCCGAAAGCCCGGGTTTCGCAGCAGATCAGCGTTAAGTCCGACAGGCTGCTAGCGGCCGTCGTCCATCCGGACCTTTCAACGCCTAGGACACGTCATGTCGATCTTCGAACGCATCAACCGTCTGTTCCCCGTGTGGGCCGTGCTGCTCGCGGTCGTCGCCGCCTTGCTGCCCGAGCTGTTCAGCGGCCTGGCCGGCTACATCAAGACGCTGCTGGTCATCATCATGTTCGCCATGGGGCTGACGCTCTCCAGGGACGACTTCGCCCGGGTGGTCAAGTCGCCCAAGCCGATCGCCGTGGGCGTGGTGCTGCAGTTCCTGATCATGCCGATGGCGGCGCTGCTGGTCTCGCTGATGCTGGGGCTATCGCCGGAGTTGACCACCGGCATGGTGCTGGTGGGTGCCACCGCCGGCGGCACCTCGTCCAACGTCATGACCTGGCTGGCTGGTGGCCACGTGGCGCTGTCGGTCTCGATGACCATGGTCTCGACGCTGATCTCGGTGTTCGCCACGCCGTTGCTGACACTGCTGCTGGTCGGACAGAGCGTCGACGTGCCGGTGGCCGGAATGCTGATGAGCATCGCCCAGCTGGTGGTCGCGCCGATCGTGCTGGGGGTGGTGATCCATCATCTGCTCGGTAGCCACATCCAGCGCGTCGAGCCGGCGCTGGCGACGCTGGCGATGGCGGCCATCGTGCTGATCATTGCCATCGTCGTTGCCCTCAACGCCGGCAGGCTGGCCACGCTGGGTCCGATCGTCGCGCTGGCGGTGGTCCTGCACAACGCCATCGGCCTGGGCGGCGGCTATGCGCTGGCCCGGGCGCTGCGCTTCGACAAGCGCACCGCGCGCACCATCGCCTTCGAGGTCGGCCTGCAGAACTCCGGCCTGGCGGTGACGCTGGCCAACCAGTTCTTCACCGCCACCGCGGCGCTTCCCGGGGCGCTGTTCTCGGTCTGGCACAACGTTTCCGGCTCGCTGCTGGCGGGCTACTGGAAGCGCCGCCCGGTTGGCGACGAGGCCGAGCCGGCGCTGGCCCCGCGCTGAGCGACCGGCGATCCGCCGTTAGCACGTGACGGATCGCTTGAGGGGAATCGGGGCCGGGCATGCTAGACTGCCCGGCTCTTTCATCTAGCGTCTTCATTCAGCGTCCTGCTTGGGTCACCGAGTCAGGGTCCAAGCCCGGTGCGTACGAGCCTATGGTCGATCGTGATAGCGAGCCTTGTCGTCAGCGGGGCGCCCAGCGCGGCGAAGACGTCTCGGGCGATGCTCCGCGGCGCAAACCGTTCAACGCCCGGGGCAGCTTCGTGACGCGCTGCGAGGCGTGTCGGCTGCCCAGCCTCAACTGCCTGTGCCCCTACAAGGTGGCCGCCGCCAGCGAGACCCGCGTGTGGCTGTTGGCACACCCCTACGAGCATTACAAGCCGACCAACACCGGGCGGCTGATCGGCGATATTCTGGACACCACCGAAGTCTTCACCTGGTATCGCACGGCGCCCGACCCGACCCTGCTGGCGCGCCTTGCAGACCCGCGGTTCGCGCCCTTCGTGGTGTTCCCCGACGACCAGCCGGACTACGCCGCGCGCGTGGTCAGCCCCGACGCCGTGCGCGCCGCCAAGCGCGAGGGGCGCATTCCGGTGCTGATTCTGCTCGACGGCACCTGGCGCCAGGCGCGGCGAATCTTTCGCAAGAGCGCCTATCTCGAGCGCTTGCCGGTATTGCCGTTGCACAGCGAGCGCGCGACCCGCTACCGGCTGCGCAAGCCGGCCTCGAGTGCGCATTTGTGTACCGCCGAGGTCGCCGCCGAGCTGCTTCACCAGACCGGCGACGGCAAGGCGGCGGCGACCCTCGACGACTACTTCGACGCCTTCAACGACAGCTACGCGGCCAGCCGCCGGCACGGCAAGCTCGAGGCTCCGACCGCGCCGATGCAGCGGCTGCTGGCAAGGCGCTAGCGCCGATAAACCACTCAGCGAACTCGATTGCGATCGTTGAAGTGGCGATGCAAGGCGGCTTTTCCAATGTTGCCCCTGTCCTCGGTTATTGGCCGCCCTGGCTACCGGCTCCCAGACTGAGCAGGGTACCTCGCTGGGTCTTCAGTGTATCTTGCTGATACTGATCCTGGCGGCGCAGAAAGTCAGCGTCGAACAGGCGTATTTCTTGAGAGGACAGCCGTTCCGCGGACCGACGGATCCCCAGATCCTCCAGCAAGAAGCGTTCATGCAAGCCGATCCAGCTTGCACCATCGCGAAGCTTCAGGGCCGGGTTGAGCACGTAGTGTCCGCGCCGCAGGCGCAGGAACAGTTTGCGATTGTAACGATCCTCGCGCTGGATTTCGTTCTTGGCCAGAACGCTGGAGAGATAGGCTCGGCGCTTGCGGCGCGCAGGCAAGACACTATCGGGAAGTCGAGAGACCCAACCTTCAATATCCTGGGCTGTGTAGCCGTGGTTCCATGCCAGGACCGGGCCGAGATGGCGATAGAACATGGCTTGCAGCAGTTCGAGAAGGAAGGTTTCCATCAGTCGACGATCGAGCTTCACCAGACGGCCATCGACTTGCACGTTGAGGCTAGCCGGGGCCAGCAGAGGGTAGAGGGCGGGGAAGCGTTGACGTGCAAAGGTATCGTCGAGCATCGCTTGTTCCAGGGCGAAATGCAGGGCGGTGAAACCATTGTTGGTGGTCAGCGTCGGATTGGCTCCTCGTTCGATCAACTGCGCCACCAGGGCACTGTTGCCCAATCGCGCTGCGATCATCAAGGGCGTGAGGCCGAAGCGAATACGATGATCCACCCCGTAGCGCTGCGTATCCCTGAGCACGGCCGTAGGGTGGCTCATCTCGTAGCTCATGAAGTGATTGCGGTGGAGCTGATGCGCCGCCTTGGCTTTATCATTGAGGGCCGGCTTGAAGCCGGCCTCGGCTAAGGCGTTAAGGGTCGGGCGATGATGATGAAGCAGAGCGTATTCGAAGACTTCGAGACGCTGCTTCTTGCCCCCCTCGACGAGGGCTTGGTGGCGCAATTCCTCGAAGCCCGCACGATCCAGTACCGTCCAGGGCACCGGTTGTTCATCCAGTATCTGCTCACGGATCGCCTGGGCCTGCTCGTCCTTGCCCTGGAGCTCGAGCCGTCTGGCCTCGTGTTGCCAGTCCTCGAGAGATGAATCGTCCTGTTGCAACTGGAGTTCACCTTCCAGGCTTGCAACATTCAGCAGTTGCAATAGCGGATGGTCGAGCTGCGTCTCCACCAGGTAGACATTGCGCACCGCCCGGGTTACCGCCACATACAGGGCGTTGATGAAGAACTTATAGATCTCCAGTGATTTATCGTGTTTGTCCTTGCCACGGCGGTAATCGAGTTCCTCGCGCTCCAGGTCCTCGGGGGCTACGCCCTGGGTGATCGCCTGGAACATGTCTGCATCCTCGCTGATCACGTTGTAAAGGATGGCGCTGTCGTATTCGAGACCCTTGGCTTCCTGGATCGAGAAGACCAGCGGGGTGCGGAACCAGCGCCGGGCTTCCTCCTTCTGTGCCGGATGCAGCACTATTACTGCGAAACGCGTTGACCGTGCGGTGCGGTTGTCGAGTTCGCGCTTGAGCGTTTCCCGGTTCTCCAGGAGTTGGACCTGCCCCGACTGCTCGACAGCGCTATGTATCAGATAGTTACTCTCGCGATCCACCGAGCCGAACCGTGCATGCTTGATCTTGAGGATGCGGTTGGCCAGTGCAGTGACCAGTGGCGCATTGCGGTAATTGGCATGCAGGATACGCACGACTTCGCCGTGACGGGTCAGGTCGTGCTCATGAAAGAAGAGCGACTTGACGCTGGCCCAGGAGAAGAAGTTGGGGTGGACGATCTGGTTGGCGTCGCCGCTGAGCAGGAACTGTCCGGGCTCCCGCAAGCTCTTTAGAATCAGGTAGAGCTGAACGTTGGTGATGTCCTGCACCTCGTCGATCACCACGAAGTCGTAGCCGGGTTGCACGAGAGCGAGATGATCATGAGCAACCAGGTTGGGATCATAGAGCCCTTGCTCACCGAGAAACGCCAGGTAGCGTTCGAAAAGATCGTAGACCCGGGGGCGCTCGGCTTCCGGGAAGATCGATTGCTTGACACCGAGCTCCAGGTATTCCTCCCGGGAACGCCAACCGCTCGCGGTCGTCGCTCCGGTGATCACGCCGCGGATCTCTTCGTAAAGTTTATGTGAATCACTCAGACCACTGCCTTGGCGATGGCGCTGGAACCAGTCCTGAAAATCCC
The DNA here is from genome assembly GCF_021151495.1 of Halomonas sp. IOP_31. Lineage (NCBI taxonomy): Bacteria > Pseudomonadati > Pseudomonadota > Gammaproteobacteria > Oceanospirillales > Halomonadaceae > Halomonas > Halomonas sp. IOP_31. The sequence goes on from NZ_JAIRBP010000034.1 coordinate 15,372, forward strand.
GATTCTCGACCTGCCGACCTTGAGGCACCTGGATGGTTTCCAGTAATTCCTGGAACGACAGGAAATCCACCGACTGATCGGGGTTGTCATAACCGTGGGCGTAATAGAGCTCCCGAGCGCTGGTCACGAGATAGGACGAAAGGCTGACATAGAGCACATCACCGATGGCTTGCTTGAGCTTCTCGAGAATCAACGCGGTCTTGCCACTGCCTGCCGAGCCGATGATGACCAGCGGTGAGGGCGAAGCGAAGATAGCTTCCTGCTCGTCGTCGAAGGTCAGGATCTTGTCGAGCAGATGGAAGCGCTCGCGAGTCGGATGAAGGTAGCTCAGGGGGGCGGCTTCTGCCTCTTCGGGGGCCTGCAAGCGGGGGATCTTGTCTTCATCGATCACGGCGTCGCCGGCCAGAAAGCGCGAGCGTTCATAGGCGTGATTGCGCAGGTATTCGAGTATCAGGCAGCAGGTTTCGTGGGCATGCCGGTAAAGCGAGAACAGTACGCGATCACGTTTGTTGAGGCGTGCTCGATAAAGGTTGTCACCGATCTTGCGTACATCGGCCTGTCGAAAATTGTCCGCTTCAAGGGCGGAGCGTAACTTCTGGAAACCGGGAATCGATGCCGCGTCCAGATCGCTGTAAAGCAAGACTCGCATAGGATGAGAGCTCGTTTGTTAAGTAAGGCTGTCTACGTGTAAACGAATCTGATTGTTTCAGAGGCCCGTTCAAGGATCAAAGTCAGGTCGGAGCACAAGGCGTCGATTTCCTCCCGGTGCGCCCGTCCTCTTCTTCCACGTGTAGGGAGAGCAGCGCTGCCTGCGCGCCCACGCCCTTGTCGCGCAGCGTTTGCTGTCACCTGCCGGTCGGACTCGCCTGCCCAGCCAGCTTTCGTAGCGGGCGCGATCTTGTCGGCAAATGGGGCAGATGCCGTCGTAGTATACTTTCAGTGGAGGTAGGTCGGCCATCGAGTGTTTCTCCTTGCGTCGATGCCTACCTTGGTGACTAATGTAATCTCTCGCGGTGCGGTCAGAGATGGTCTCGCAACTCAGGAATTGGCGAGCTGGCTTCACAATGCAGGACGGCCATCACACGGATGCCATAATGATCTTCCAGCCGCTCCTGATCCGGCTTGGAGAGCATGCCGTTGGTGATCACCACGGCCTTTTCCAACACGCGTCGGCCAGCGCCAGCTTCTGCACGCAGGGATTTCACCAATGCCCGATATTCCGGCCGCTGCCGCTTCACGTAGGCAAGCTGTTCGAAAGCGTGCGGGATATCACCGGCGCCCTTGAGTTCGACGAGCACGGCGGCATTACTTTGATTGCCCTGCCAGAGGAAGAGTCCGTCGCACTTCGGCTGATTATCGCGCAAGACACAGCCATCCAGCACCACTGCGACGGCCTGCTCCCCTGCCTTGGGGGTCAGGCGAATCCGCTTGCCTTGCTCACCTAACGTCAGTTCCCCGCGGCACAACGCCTGGGTGTTGCCCATCCTCCGACACACGCAGTCCTGATACTTGCCCAGATTCATGCCTCGCGATGCTCCCACTCGATATCCCGCATCTCGTCATAGAGGCGATTGATGGCATTGAAGTGGCTGAGCAGCTTGTCATCGAGCAGCCCCAGGTCGGCCGCCATCAGCGACTGGGCCTCGTCCGGCGTGATGAGATAGGCGGCCACCTCTTTCGGCGATAGCGGCAATAGTGCCTGGATGGCTTCATGGGTGATCTCGAGGCCATCGAGCTGGCTGCGCTTGAGATGATTGTTGAGCGCCTCGACGATAAAGGGGCTGTGGGTGGTGATGATGAACTGGGTATTGGGAAAGGTGACTAGCAGGTCTCCCACTACACGCCGTTGCCACTCGGGATGTAGGTGTAGATCGACTTCGTCGATCATCACCACCGCTTCAGCCGCCAGTGGATCATCTAGATGTGGGTTGGCCATGGCCATTCGCGAACTGAGGTCGATGACCAGCCCCAGCAGGGTCTGATAGCCATCGCTGAGCTGAGCGATATTCAGCCATTCGCCCTGCTGCTTCACTGCGAAGCGCAGCGGATTGAGTTCGATATGCGGCTCGGAGAGGTCGGGAAATAACTGCGTGATGGCACGGCGTACCGCATCCAGCTCCGGCAGCGTTACGTCGAAGCTCTTGTGCTGCCTTTGCAGCCGATGCTCCTCGTTTTCTTTGTTGTAGAACCAGACGAAGGCCGACTTGAAACGCGTATCGGCGTTCAGCGCATTGGCCAAGGCATCGAAACGTTCGTGGGACTTGGGAAATCCCTTGCGACTGAGGGGTAGATCCAGCAAGGCGCGGCTAACGCCGTAATAGGCAAACACCGGCAGTTCGAAGGGCTCTCCGGCTGCCCAAGGATCTATCACGGTAATGTCGAGATGTTGCTTGAGCGCTTTTACTCCCTGTCCCGGAGGGATCTCACCGGCTGTCTTCTTGCTATTGTCGCGCCGCTGGAGTCGGTCCCAGGAAAGCCTTTGAAAGGTTTCCAGGGTAATCCGTGTATAGGGCGCCAAGTGGTTACCCCGCTGATGAATATCGCCCCGCTTCTTGAAGGTCATGCCCGACACACCGGGCAGATAGGTGAGGATTTCACCGAGCCCAATGGCGATACCGTCCAGCAAGGTGGTCTTGCCACTACCATTGGCGCCCATTAGCAGCGTCAGGCGCGGCCCCAGCGTCATCGACAGAGATGGCTTGGCGCGAAAGTTCTCCAGTATCAGGCGCTTTAGCTTCATTCAGCGGTATTCTACTAGTAGTGAGGGTCCAAGATGGCAGTCTGGCATGTTAGTGAAGTACGGTCGACTGGTTGGCCCTACGACAGTGCTTGTCTGAGCGCTAGCCAGCATGAGCCGCAATAAAGCGCGCAGACTGTCGTTGCCCCGATAACCGCCGGCGGATCGCTTGACGGGTACCCAGGCCGCGCATGCTAAACTACCCGGCTCTTTCATCTAGCGTCTTCATTCAGCGTCCTGCTTGGGTCACCGAGTCAGGGTCCAAGCCCGGTGCGTACGAGCCTATGGCCGATTGTGATAGCGAACCTTGTCGTGAGCGGGGCGCCCAGCGTGGCGAAGACGCCTCGGGCGATACTCCGCGTCGCAAGCCGTTCAACGCCCGGGGCAGCTTCGTGACGCGCTGCGAGGCGTGCCGACTGCCCAGCCTCAATTGCCTGTGTCCCTACAAGGTGGCCACCACCAGCGAGACCCGCGTGTGGCTGCTGACGCACCCCTACGAGCATTACAAGCCGACCAACACCGGGCGCCTGATCGGCGATATCCTGGATACCACCGAGGTCTTCACCTGGTGTCGCACGGCGCCCGACCCGACCCTGCTGGCGCGTCTCGACGATCCTCGGTTCGCGCCCTTCGTGGTGTTTCCCGATGATCAGCCGGACTACGCCGAGCGGGTGGTCGGCCCCGACGCCGTGCGCGCCGCCAAGCGCGATGGCCGCATTCCGGTGCTGATCCTGCTCGATGGCACCTGGCGTCAGGCGCGGCGCATGTTCCGCCGCAGCGCGTACCTGGCCGCGTTGCCGGTATTGCCGCTGCACAGCGAACGCACCACCCGCTACCGGCTGCGCAAACCGGCCCCGAGTGAGCATCTGTGTACCGCCGAGGTCGCCGCCGAACTGCTCCACCAGACCGGCGACGGTGAGGCGGCGGCGACTCTCGACGACTACTTCGATGCCTTCAACGACAGCTACGCGGCCAGCCGCCGGCACGGCAAGCTCGAGGCCCCGACCGCGGCGATGCAGCGGTTGCTGGAAAGGCGCTAGCGTTAGCAAGACCGACGCTGTGATGACTGACCTGTGTCGCACCCGGTTTTGCTGGGACGCGTGTCGTTGGGGGCTATTGCCCGGCGGCCAGCCACTCGTCGACCTGATCCTGATTCTCATCGAGCCACGTCTGAGCACCGGCTACCGGATCGCCCTGGGACTCGATCTCTGACATCAGGTCGCTAAGGCTTGCATCGCTCATGTGCCAGGCGTCGAGCACCGCCGTCAGCCACGGGTCATCCTCGCCAAACCCCTGGCGGGAGAACCAGTAGATGGTATCGCCATCGCCGTAGACCTTCTTCGGATCCTCGAGATACTTGAGGTCGTAGTCGGCGAACGCCCAGTGCGGATTCCACAGCGTCACCACGATCGGCTCTTCGTTCTTGTAGGCACTGTCCAGCGCAGACATCATCGCCGGGCCGGAGCTATTGACCTGTTTCAGCGGCAGATCGTAGGTCTCGATGGCGTCGTCGGTCAGGCCGGCGATAGCGGAGCCAGGGCCGATGCCAAGGATCGTGGGGCTGCCCTGATACTTGAATTCGTCGACATGCGCCGCGAGCTCGGGGATCGTATCGATATCGACGTATTCCGGCACCACCAGTCCCAGGCCGGTCTTGTCGTACCAGGCATCGTGAACCTCGAGCGTATTCTTGTAGGGTGCCAGGAAGCTCCCGTCGGTGTAGGGCAGCCAGATCTCCAGCGACAGATCAATGTCTTTGCTGTCCATGCCGGCGTAGAGTGCGCTCTTGCTGACATCCGACAGCTCCACATCGTAGCCGCGCTCCTCGAGCACCAGTTTCCAGAGATTGGCGACGGCGATATTCTCGGCCCAGTTGTTGGTGCCGATCACCAGAGACTTGTCCTCGGCCTGGGCCGTCGTCGCGGCCATGAGCAGTGTTGCAGCCGTCAGGGTGTGCAGAGTCTTTTTCATAACGGTATCCCTCTTTTTTTGTTTCTATCGAAAACACAGTATTATATTGATGTGCCGAGCCTTGGCTATTGTCAGGCGCCGCTTTCAGGTGCTGATGCGGATCAGGCGCTGATGCCGGCGGTAGGTGCGCGTTTCAGCCCCTGGAATTCGACGAAGGCCTGCATGCGCTGCCACAGCCGGTCGCCGTAGACATAGCCGCCGTCGCCATCGTTGCCCGGGGGCTCGATGGTGGCCTCGACAGCGGGTTCGAAGAAGAACGGAATCGAGTGACGCGACCGTGTGCCGCCGACGATGCGGTGTTCCGTGGCCTGGATCCGCCCGCCGGACCAGTCCGCCAGCAGGCGCCCGAAGTTGACCACCAGGGCGTTGTCGCGCGGTGCGACGTCTTCCCAGTCGCCGTCGGGCGTTTGCACTTGCAGGCCGCCGACGCGGTCCTGCCAAAGCAGGGTGATGAAGCCGTTGTCGCAATGCGGCGCGCCGACCATCCAGCGCCGTGCATCGCCCTGGCCATCGACGGCCGGCATGCTGGCCAGTGTCTCGGCGGGACGCTCGGGGTAATGAATCAGGCGCAGCGTCGAGTTGCCGCGTTCGAAGGGCTGCATGAGCGTGTCGCGCGGGACATCGAGCCCCTCGGCAAGTGCCGCGGCGATCACGCCGCTCAGGGATTCCATCGCCGTGTAATAGGCGGCGACATCGTCCGACCAGCCCGGCAGGGACGCTGCCGACGGCCGGGGCGTGGGCTCGCGCAGCGGGTCGCCGCTCGCCGCGTCGGCGCGTTCGGGATGAGCGACATCCGCGCCGAGGTCGATGCCTTCCTTCCAGGTCGGGTCCTCGTTCTGCGGCGGGAAATAGCCGCGATAGACGTTGCGGTTGGCCGGTTCGAACTTGTGTCGCGCCAGGCGTTGCTTGGCGGCGGCATCGAGCTCGAAAAAGCGCAGCAGCCGTGCATGGATGTCGTCGGGCAGACCCAGTTGTCCCGGTGAGATGCCCACGGTCATGAAGCCGGAACGGCAGGCGGCGTCGACGATGGCCTGGCGCGCCTCGTCGCGCGCCGGGTCGTCGGCGAGTAGCGGCGTCAGGTCGATATGCGGAATCAGTGTCTGGGTCATGGCGTTCCCTTGTGTCGGGATGAGACGGCTGGCCCTCAGTCGGCCAGCAGCCGCGTATCGAGCGGATAGTCGGAAAGCAATTCGACCTGGCCATCGTCGCGAATGTAAAGTTGCTCCTCGAGCTTGACGCCTTCGCCACCGTCTTCGTGGCCGATGTAGCTTTCCACGCACAGCGTCATGCCGGGCTGCATGATGCCGTCGTAGCCTTTGTCGTCGATGTCTTCGCGGTGAACGATATAAGGGTATTCGCCGGTCATGCCGACCCCGTGCGCCAGCGCGAAATAGCGCCGCGCCTTGTAGGGCTGAGGAATCTGCCAGGCTTTCTCGGCGTATTCCTTGAACGACATGCCCGGCGCGATCAGGGCCATGTTGGTGCGTACCTGATCGAAGGCCATGCGATACAACTCGCGCTGGGTGGACGTCGCCTGGCCGTCGCCGCACAGGAAGGTCCGCGAGAAATCGGCATAATAGCCATAACGGCCCACGACGTCGGTATCCAGTGCCACCAGTTCGCCATCCTGGATGACGCGGTTGGAACATTCCTGGAACCAGGGGTTGGTGCGCGGCCCGGAATTCATCAGCCGGGTTTCGACGTAGTCCGCGTCGGTGGCGATGATGTGCTGGTGCAGCTGCGACCAGACCTCGTTCTCCGTGGCGCCGGGGCGAATCGCCGCTTCCAGCTTGCGGACCCCGACCTCGACCGCGCGCAGCGAGCTGCGCACCATCTTGATCTCGTTGGGGACCTTGATCGCCCGCGCCCGCTCCAGCGGGATCTGGGCGTCGCAGATCTGCCAGCCGCGCTCGACCAACGCGAAGGCCGCCTGCGAGGTGGCGCTTTCGATGGCCACCTTGTCGCCTTTTTGTCCGCCGCATTGGCGTACTAGTTCGTCGATCTCGTCCGCCCACGCCTCGGTGGTCTGCTGCAGATTGTCTTCACAGAAGTAATAGGAGATCGCCGTCGCCGGGCGTGTTTCGTCGATGCCCGGCAGCCCTTCGGTCAAGTGACTGCAGCCGGAGAACTCGAACATCACCACCGGGCCTTCCGCCGGCACGAAGGCGTAGCGGGCCGGGTTGCGTGCCGAGTAGACCTGCATATTGCGGGCGCCGGTGGCGTAGCGCACGTGTGTCGGGTCGAACAGCACGGCGGCGACGATATCGCGTTTCTTCAGCTCTGCCCGGGTACGTGCCAAGCGATCCAGAAGAATCTGGCGGCTCTCGGCCATGGTGGGCTCGCACTCGGCGGGGTCGTGCGTCGGCGCCAGGATATCGGTGCCTTCCAGCAGGGAAGGCAGCGAGGATGACAAGCTGGTCATGGTCGTCGGTCCAGTCATTGAAATTGAATCAGCCAGTTCCAGGCGTTTCGATCAGTCGAGCAGTCCGTCGGCGCGTTCCTCACGGCGTTTTTCCGCTTCGATATGCGCTTCCGAGACGCGCCCGTAGAGCTGGCGCGTACGCTCCAGCCGACCCACCACGCCCGGCTGTTGCGAATAGGCGAAGATTGCCGTGTGGCGCTCTCGTTCACCGCTGACGCGTGTCACGCGGTGCAGCGAGTAACGACCCTTGAAGAGTTGCAGGTCGCCGGGACGCAGCAGCAGGGTGCGGGGCGTAGCGGTGTCCTCGCCGCGGATCACCGCGCCGACGCCGGCGTAGTTCTCGCCCGCCGGCGTACGGATGTTGGGGCAGTACTGGAACTCGCCGCCGCTGTCCGGTATGTCGGTCATCATCGTGACGATGTATTCGTTGGTGTCGTAGTGCCAGGGCTGCTCGGTGCCCGGAGGCAACACGTTCTGCACCAGGCCGGCGAACGGGTCGGCATACTCGTAGACCTCGTCCTCCTGCAGGCACTCGGCCACCAGGCGCTTCATCGCCGGCGAGACGTAAAGCTGCTGGATCACCGTATCGGCGGGGATAATGTCGCGGGTCACGAAGCCGCTGGTGCGCTCCATGAAATGCCGCCGGGGATCGCTCTCGGGGAGGCTTTCGTCGTCGCTGGTGAACCAGGCGTTGACGCGACAGCTGGAGTAATAGCTCTTGGTCGAGAGTTCATGCCCTTCGTCGCGAGCCTGCTCCAATGCCTCGGGGCGCAGGAAGCCGCGCAGCACGGCACAGCCTTCTCGGTCCAGGTCCTCGCGCGCCCGGGCAATCTCGGCCTGAAGGCGCGGGTCGTCGACGTCATGCAGCGGATAGCGGTCGGTATCGACCAGTTCGCTCAGGTCGGTGCGCTCGGCATCGGCGAGCCGGCGCTGGGTCGGCTTGGCGTCGATCGTGGCAGCGGTCGTCGGCATGGCAGGTGTCCTCTCGATCAGCAAGGTGTCGGGTGACAAGACGTTGCCGCCGTGAAGGTTGGGCGGCCTGTCGATGTCCTCTATGCTGGACAGAACTCTCCCATCAGTAAAACGAGTCATTTCAATGGCAGCCATCGGAACTACCGATAGCACGGCGCTGGCCGCGCTGGACAGCGATCTGCTGCTGGCCTTCGTCACCGTGGCCGACAGCGGCGGTTTCACCGCCGCGGCGCGTTACCTGCACAAGACGCAGTCGACCATCAGCCTGCGCATCAGCACGCTCGAGTCGCGCCTCGACACCTTGCTGATCGAGCGTGGCAGCCGTCGACTCACGTTGACCGGCGACGGCGAGACCTACCTCGTCTACGCGCGGCGCCTGCTGCAGCTGCAGCGCGAGGCGATCGCGGCGCTGGGGCGTTCTCAGCCGGTGACGCTGCGCTTCGGCCTCCCCGAGGACTATGCCGATACTTGGTTGCCGGCATTGCTCGAACGCTTCGGCGCCCGGCATCCCGACGTTCATGTGCATATCCACTGCCGCATGTCGACGGAACTGCTGGAGCAACTCGAGAAGGGGTCGTTGGACATCGTGCTGGCGGTGCAGCATGAACCGAGTAGCGGTGGACGCCCCGTGACCACGGAGGAGGTAGTCTGGGCGGCGCACCGGCGTTTTGAACTCGACGCCGCGCGGCCGATTCCGCTGGCGCTGTTCCCGGAGCAGTGCGTCTACCGGCGTCGGGCGCTGGCCGCGCTCGCCGATACTGGTCGCGACTGGCAGCTCGTCTCCACCAGTCAGAGCCCCAGCGGATTGAAAGTCATCGTGGGGCAGGGCCAAACCTTGACGGTTGGGGAGCGGCGCCTGCTCCCCGAGGGATGGCAAGTGTTGGGCGCCGCCGAGGGCCTGCCGCCATTACCACCGGCCGTACTCGAGGTGCATCGCTCCCCCAGCCCCATGCACCCGGCCTTCGATGACTTCGTCGCCTTGATCGCCGAGGTATTGGAGGAGGGAGACGCGGCAGGGTGAAACGCTGCTGTTCTCGAACCTGAAGCAAATTCGCCACTGATCATTGATGCGAATACTGTACTTCAAGCGGGACGTTTCTCCAGCATTAACCAACCCGCCAAGCCCACCATCGTCGAGCCGCTAACACCATCCAGCCAGCGTTGACGACGAAGCGTGACGCTGCCTTGGCCCAGCAGATGCCCGGCGCCGGCGTACACTAACGCACAGCCGAACTCGATCAGGATATAAACCAGCCCCGCCAGCATGATCGCTGGCGCGAACGACTCGGTGTCAGCGTGGAGAAACTGTGTCAGGAAGAGGGCGAACAGCACGTATGCCTTGGGGTTGGAGAGCGCGACCAGTGCTTCCCGACGTATGAGTAGCCCGGCCCGAGTGGTTTCGATGTCAGCGCTCATCGGCCTAGCCGTGGGACGCCAGGCCGTCATCAACGTACGAATGCCTAAATAGAGCAGATACGCTGCACCCACCCACTTGAGCACGTTGAAGAAAATCGCTGACGTTGCCAGCCAATGCCCAAGCCCCACGGCGACACCGATCACCATGAGTACGAAGGCCGCGAAGCGCCCACAGGCCGCCGTCATCGCCGGCGCGATACCGACGCGGAAGCCATTGGAGAGCGAAAGCAGCTGATTTGCCCCCGGCGTTAGCGCCATGATCGCTGACGCGCCTAGCAACAAGGGCCAGTCGATGGCGGTCACCGCAGCCGGAAACGCTTGCATCATGACCATGATGGTCAGCGCCAGCAGGCCACTACATGTGATAGGGAATCGAAACATGGGCCCCCTTGGGACGTTGTCGACTATCCGAACAACTGCCCGGCGATGCGCAGCCCGGCGATCCAGGTGCCAGCCGCCGAGCCCACGGTGGCGAGCAGGAACACCAGCAGCGTGCGCGACACCCGGTTGCGCCACCAGCCCTTGAGCGAGGCGACGTCGTGGCGCAGCCGCGAGAAGTCGCGCACCTTGGGTCGGCGCATCGCCAGTTCGACGCCGGCGGCGACGAAGCCCGCGCCGATGGTCGGGTTGAGCGAGGTCAGCGGGGCGGCGAAGAAGGTCGCCAGCACCGTCAGAGGGTGGGCCAGGGCGATCGTCGCGCCCAGTGCCGAAAGCACCCCGTTGATCAGGAACCATTCGCCGATCAACTGCCAGCCGAGCTGGGTATCGCGGGAGAAGCCGATTGCGAAGCCGATCAGCACCAGCGCGGTAATCAGCCAGGGAATGGCCTTCCACCAGCGCGCCCGCGGCTTGACGGTATCGAGCGCGGCGCGTTCGCTGGCCGGCTCGGCGGGCAGCGGTGCCCTGAGATGCTCGGCCAGGCCCTTGAGGTGACCGGCGCCGACCACCACCAGCACTTCGCGGTAGCGCGCCGGGGTATTGTCCTCGGCCAGGCGTAGCGCCATGTAGCGGTCGCGCTCGGCGATCAGCGGGGTGTACAGCGCTTCGGACTGCTGGGCGAACTCGGCGAAGGTCGATTCCAGCACGTCGCCCTGCTTGAGCCGCTCGATATCCTCGCTGGAGATCTTCTGGCGCGAGACCAGGCTGGCGGCGAGCCCGCTGATCAGGCTGGCGCGTTGCCACCAGGGCACGTTGGCGTAGATGCGCTTGAGGGTCACGCCGATGTCACGGTCGATCAGCAGCAGCGGCAGTTCGGCGCGCCGGCAGGCCTTGACCGCTTCGCGCATCTCGGCGCCGGGCTCGATGCCCGACTGTTCGGCGACGCGCTGCTGGAAGGCGCCCAGCGCCAGGCTGGCGGCCACCATGCCGGCCTTGCCCTGGCGGAACACCTGGAACAGATCCTGGTCGGCGAGGGTGTTGGGCTGGGTCAGGCTCTGGTGGCGCGATTCGCACAGTTCGATGGCCACCGCATCGAAGTCGCCGGACTCGACCAGCTCGCGCACCTCGTCGGCACTGGCCCGCGAGACGTGCGCGGTGCCCAGCAGGGTGTAGCGGGTATCGCCGCTGACGACCACCTCGCGTGGGCCGCTGGCGGTATCCGGGGGGGCAATGTCCTGCGTATCGGTCATGGGGGCTCGCTGGCTGTAAGGCAGAAGCTCGATTATCCACATCGCGGCGAGCCAGGCCAAACCAACGAGTGGCCGGGTGAGTGCCGCGAATTTTCCGGTGTCGCCTAGCGGCGCCAGAAGGCCGGCGTGAACAGCACCAGCACGGTGAAGATTTCCAGTCGGCCGAGCACCATCGCCGCCACCAGGATCCATTTGGCCAGCGCGGGAATATCGCCGTAATCGTTGGCGACCTCGCCGAGCCCCGGCCCCAGGTTGTTGAGCGCCGCGCCCACCGCCGACCAGGCGGTGACCTGGTCGAGCCCGGTGGCGAGCAGGCCGATCAGCATCAGCAGGAACAGCATCACGTAGACCGAGAAGAAGCCCCAGACCGCCTGGGCCACGTTGTCGGTAATCCGCGCCTTGCCGACCTTGATCGAGATCACCGCGTTGGGGTGGATCAGCCGCAGCACCTCGCGCATGCCCTGCTTGAGGATCAGCAGGATGCGCACCACCTTGATGCCACCGCCGGCGGACCCCGAGCAGGCGCCGACGAAGGCGGCGACGAACAGCAGAAACGGCAGCGCGCCGGGCCAGGCCGAGAAGTCGGCGACGCCGAAGCCGGCGGTGGTGGCGATCGATACCGCTTCGAACAGCCCGTGACGCAGCGCGGTGAGGCCGTCGTGGGTCCGGGTGATCAGCAGGGTGGCGATGCTGATCAGGCTGAGCAGCAGCAGAAAGCCGACGAAGAAGCGGAACTCGGGGTCCGCCAGGTAGTGCCGGATGCGCTTCTCGCGCCACACGGCAAAATGCAGGCCGAAGCTGATCGACGACACGATCATGAAGAACACGGCGATCAGTTCGATGGCCACGCTGTCGAAGTAGCCGATGCTGGCGTCGTAGGTCGAGAAACCGCCGATGGCGACGGTCGAGAAGCTGTGGCCGAGGGCGTCGAACCAGTTCATGCCGGCCGCCCAGTAGGCGAGAAAGCAGGCCAGCGTCAGCGCCGCGTAGATGTACCACAGCGCCTTGGCGGTCTCGGTGATGCGCGGGGTGAGCTTGGAATCCTTGAGCGGGCCGGGGATCTCGGTGCGATAGAGCTGCATGCCGCCGATGCCCAGTGTCGGCAGGATCGCCACCGCCAGCACCACGATACCCATCCCGCCCAGCCACTGCAGTTGCTGGCGGTAGTAGCGGATCGAGTCGGGCAGCAGGTCGATGCCGGTGATTACCGTGGCGCCGGTGGTGGTCAGCCCCGAGAACGATTCGAACACGGCGTCGGTCCACGACAGCGCCGGGTCGCTGGCGAGCATCAGCGGCAGCGACCCGAACAGCCCCAGCACGCTCCAGAACATCACCGTGATCACGAAGCCGTCGCGGGTGCGCAGCTCCTTGCGTGCATTGCGGTTGGGCACGTAGAGCAGCGCGCCGGTGGCCGCGGTGATCGCCAGGGCGACGGCGAAGGCTTCCCACACGCCGTCGACGAACAGCCACGAGATCAGGATCGGCGGCAGCAGGGTCAGGCTGAACAGCATCAGCAGCAAGCCCAGGATGCGCAGGGTGACGCGGGGGCTCAAGAGCGCATGTTCCTTGTCGAATGGGGCATCGTCACTGGCGAGTGTCCGTGGTTCGAAGAAACGCTCAGAAGAAGGTCAGGCCGACCTGGAACAGCCGCTCCACGTCGCGGATACGTCGCTTGTCGATCACGAACAGGATGACGTGATCGCCGGACTCGACGACCACGTCGTCATGGGCGATCAGCACGTCCTTGCCGCGCACCACCGCGCCGATGGTGGTGCCCGCGGGCAGGTCGATCTCGGCGATCGCCCGGCCGACCACCTTGGACGAGCGCGAGTCGCCGTGGGCGATCGCCTCGATCGCCTCGGCGGCGCCGCGGCGCAGCGAATGGACGTTGACGATGTCGCCGCGCCGCACGTGGGTCAGCAGGCCGCCGATGGTCGCCTGCTGGGGCGAGATGGCGATATCGATCTCGCCGCCCTGGACCAGGTCGACGTAGGCGGCGTTGTTGATCAGCGTCAGCACCTTCTTGGCGCCCAGCCGCTTGGCCAGCATCGACGACATGATGTTGACCTCGTCGTCGTTGGTCAGCGCGCAGAAGATGTCGCAGTCCTCGATGTTCTCCTCGATCAGCAGCCGCTTGCTGGTCGCACTGCCGTGCAGCACCACGGTGCGGTCGAGGCGCTCGGAGAGCATCGTGCAGCGCTCCAGGTCGTGCTCGATGATCTTGACCTGATGACTGTGCTCGAGGTGTTCGGCGAGGCGCTGGCCGATGTTGCCGCCGCCGGCGATCAGCACCCGGCGGAAGTCGCGCTCGACCTTGCGCAGTTCGCTCATCACCGCACGGATGTCCTTGCGCGCGGCGATGAAGAACACCTCGTCGTCGGCCTCGATGACCGTGTCGCCGCGCGGGATGATCGCCCGGTTGCGACGGTAGATCGCCGCCACGCGGGTGTCGACGTTGGGCATGTGGCGGCGCAGGAAGCCCAGTTCCTGGCCGACCAGCGGCCCGCCGTAATAGGCCTTGACCGCCACCAGCTGGACCTGGCCGCCGGCGAACTCGAGCACCTGCAGCGCGCCCGGGTAGACGATCAACCGGCGGATGTGATCGGTGACCACCTGCTCGGGGCTGATCAGCACGTCGACCGGCACCGCGTCATTGGCGAACAAGCCCTTGCGGGTCAGGTAGGCGGCGGCACGCACCCGGGCGATCTTGGTCGGGGTGCGGAACAGCGTGTGCGCGACCTGACAGGCGACCATGTTGACTTCGTCGGAATTGGTCACCGCGATCAGCATGTCGGCATCTTCGCCGCCGGCCTGGCGCAGCACCATCGGATAGGAGGCGGGTCCGGTCACGGTGCGGATGTCCAGACGATTGTGCAACTCGCGCAGCCGCTCGGTGCTGGTATCGACCACCGTGATGTCGTTTTCCTCGTGGGCGAGGTGTTCGGCCAGCGTGCCGCCCACCTGGCCGGCGCCCAGAATGATAATTTTCATCGTTGTCGGGTCCGCGTGCGCAAGGTCGGGGATTGGGAAGAGCGTTCAACCGGGGCGCTCTCAAACGCGAGCAAGCATAAACCAGTCGAGCGGGGCGGGGACAGGGCCCGGTGGACCGGACCCCGTTATTTTAAAAGGTTCATCGCATTTTGCCGGGAAATGCGGCACGGATCATCGCGAACCAGCTCCCTCCCACAGCCCCCTGCCGGTTAGCTTGTCCTTGTGGGAGCGAATTCATTCGCGATGGCGGCGGGCACTGTACCTTCCCGGCCATGCCGGGCGCCTGCGGCGCCAATCGGGAACAAGTTCCCTCCCACAAAAATCCCCGGCCCCATGCTCCAAATGGCCATCCAGGCCGGGTCGCGTGGGAGGCAATTTATTCCCAATAGCGAGGCCTTGACGTTTCACGCTGATCTGCGAAGAACCTTTTAAAATGAGCTTTCAAGTGAGCTTTCAAGTGAGCTTTCAAGTGAGCTTTCACATGAGCCTCACAGGCGCGTCACTCGGGCTCTGTGAGCGTGAAGCCGACCTTGACGGTGACCTGCCAATGCATGATTCGGCCATGCTCGATGTGGCCCCGGGTATCGGTGACCTCGAACCAGCGCATGTCGTGCAGGCTCTCGTTGGCCCGGGCGATGGCCTGCTCCACGGCGTCCTCGATTCCCTTGGGCGAGGAGCCGGTGAGCTCGATGTGCTTGTAGACGTGGGTGGACATGGGCAACTCCAAATGCCGGAATGGGTGAGGACCCGGGGCACGCCGAAGCGTTCACGGACCCATCATCCAGTATAGAAGCTAGCCACCGGGGCCTGTCGACTCCTTGACCAGCCGGGCGTAGAAGAAGCCGTCATGGCCACCGGCCTGGGGCAACAGCTGGCGCCCGGCCCCGGCCGGGCGGCCCCAGTCGGCGTCGATCGGCGTCGCCCGGGCATCGGCGGTGCGCGCCAGGAAGGCGGCGATCTGTTGGCTGTTTTCCTCGGGCAGCACCGAGCAGGTGGCGTAGAGCAGCGTGCCGCCCGGCGTCAGCGTCCTCCACAAGGCGTCGAGCAGACGCGCCTGTTGGCCGGCCAGCGCACGGATGTCGCTGGGCCGGCGCAGGCGCTTGATGTCGGGATGGCGGCGGATCACCCCGCTGCCCGAGCAGGGCGCGTCGAGCAGGATCGCATCGAACGCCTGGCCGTCCCACCAGGCCAGCTCGCCGGCGTCGGCGTGGGTCAGCGTCGCCGACAGGCCCAGTCGGGCGAGGGTGGCCTCGACGCGCGACAGCCGCTGGGCATCGCTGTCGAGCGCGGTGAGCGCGATAGCGAAGGTTTCGAGCAAGTGTGCGCTCTTGCCGCCCGGCGCCGCGCAGGCGTCGAGCACCCGCGCCCCGGGCCGGGTCTCGAGCGCGGGAGCGAGCAGCTCGGCGGTGAGCTGGGCGGCCTCGTCCTGGACGCTGACCTCGCCCGTCTCGAAGCCGGGCAGCGTCTGGACGTCGCAGGCCTCGTCGAGGGTCAGCGCCTGGGCGGCATACGGCGCGGCGCGGGCCGCCAAGCCGGCCTCGGCGAGCCGCGCCTGATACGCCTCGCGCGAGCTGCGGCGACAGTTGACGCGCAATGTCATCGGCCCCGGCCGGTTGTTGGCCTCGGCGATCGCCTGCCAGTCGTCGGGCCAGGCCTGGCGCAGGCTCTTGAGCAGCCACGGCGGGTGCAAAAGCGCCACGCTCGGATCGCGGTCGACCCTGGCCTGGAGCGTCTGGCTCTCGCGCTGGAAGCGCCGCAGGCAGCCGTTGAGCACGCGGGTCGCCCACTCCTTGCTCAGCGCGCGCGCGGCGCCGCTGGTTTCGCCGACCGCGGCGTGCGGCGGCACCCGCATGTAGAGCAACTGGTAGAGCCCTATCAATAGTAGCGCCTGAACATCCAGATCGCGTCGCTTGAAGGGTTGGCGCAACAGCTCGCCGGACAGCGCCTCGAGACGCGGCAGGGCGCGGCACACGCCGTAGCACAGCGCCTTGGCGAAGCCGCGGTCACGGTTGGCGATGCCCGCCGCGGCAAGCCCGCCGTCGAGATGGCCGAGCGAGCCCTGGCCGTCGAGTACCGGGACCAGCAGGCGCGCGGCGGTGGCGCGAACGTCGGGCTGACTCATGATGTCGCCCCCTCCCGGGTCAGCCGCTTGCCGGGCGTGAAACGCTCGCCGCGGGCGTTGAGCAGCTCGCGCACGTCAAGCGGCTTGCCACCCGGCAACTGGGCGCGGGTCGCGCGCAGCACGCTGCGGCTCTCGGCGCCGCAGGCGATGCGCAACGCCTCGCCATCGGACTCGAGCAGGGTGCCCGGGGCGGCGGTGGCGACCTGCTCGCCGGTCTCGGGTTCGGCGAACCACAGCCGCAGCGGGGCGTCGTCGAGCATCGTCCAGGCCACCGGCCAGGGGTTGAAGGCGCGAATCTTGGCGGCAAGTTCCACCGCCGGGCGAGTGAAGTCGAGCGCCGCCTCGGGCTTGGACAGCTTGGCGGCGTAGGTCACTCCGGCGCTGGGTTGCGGTGTGGCGGTCAGTCCCGGCCCGGCCAGCGCATCGAGCGCGCTGACGATCGCCTCGCCGCCCAGCGCGGCCAGCCGGTCATGCAGCGCGCCGCCGGTGGTGGTGGCGTCGATCGCCGTCTCGCGGGTCAGCAGCATGTCGCCGGTATCCAGCCCCGCATCCATCTGCATGATGGTCACGCCGGTCAGCGCGTCGCCGGCCTCGATGGCGCGCTGGATCGGCGCCGCGCCGCGCCAGCGTGGCAGCAGCGAAGCGTGGACGTTGAGACAGCCCAGCCGCGGGGCGTCGAGCACCGCCTGGGGCAGCAGCAGGCCGTAGGCGACTACCACCATGACATCCGCCGAGTAGGCGGCGAGCTCGCGCTGGGCCTCGGGATCCTTGAGGCTCTGCGGCTGATGGACCGGCAATGGGTGCTGCTGGGCCAGCGCCTTGACCGCGCTGGGCGTGAGCTTGCGGCCGCGACCGGCGGGGCGGTCGGGCTGGGTATACACGGCGAGCAGTTGATGCTGACTGGCGAGCAGCGCTTGCAGGCTGTGCGCGGCGAAGTCGGGGGTGCCGGCGAAGATCACGCGCAACGGTCGGGTCATCGAAAGGGCCTTGCTGACGGGGAACGCCGCCATGGTAGCGGATCGCCCCGCGAACGAAAAACGCCGAGGGCCTCGGGGCTCTCGGCGCTGTAAAGATGCTATTGACAGTCGATGACGTCAGGCCATCTGCTTGTGGCGCTTCTGCATCTTCTTCATGATCCGGTCGCGCTTGAGCGGCGACAGGTAATCGACGAACAGCCGTCCCTCGAGGTGATCGCACTCGTGCTGAATACAGTGCGCCAGCAGCCCGTCGGCGTCGAGTTCATAAGGCGTGCCGTCGCGATCCAGCGCCTTGAGATGTACACGCAACGCGCGCGGGACCTCGGCGTAGAACTCGGGGATCGACAGGCAGCCCTCCTGCATCGGCTCGCGCTCGTCGTCGAGCGGCGCGTACTCGGGGTTGATCAGTACCCGTGGCTGGGACTGGTCGTCGCTGACATCCATGACGATGATGCGACGGTGCTGGTCGACCTGAGTGGCCGCCAGGCCGATGCCGTGGGCGTCGTACATGGTTTCGAGCATGTCGTCGACCAGGGTGCGCACCTCGTCGTCGACAGCGACAACCGGTGCGGCCTTGGTGCGCAGGCGGTCGTCGGGGTATTCGAGGATCTCTAGCTTGGCCATGGCGTTGAAAATACCGTTTCGGGTTAAGCAGGGATATGTACCGTATTGTAGGACGCGGTAGCATGGAACGAAACCATGCCCGGAATATCGCCATGATAGTTCAAGGCTATGCGCGGCATTGACGATAATGCTTGGACACGCATGAGACACAATATAACGAGGCGCAGGGGATGAGTGAACAAACTGCCGGCGGCTGCCGGCGCTGGCTGGCGCTCGGGGCCCTGGCCCTGGGTATCGCCCTCGGGGGGCTATTGCCGTTCGAGCCCGCTGCGGCCGCCACGCTGCGTGACGATGCGCCGAGCCGTTATACCGTGACCCGGGGCGATACCCTGTGGGACATCGCCGGACGCTTTCTCGATCACCCCTGGCAATGGCCCGAGGTGTGGGACGGCAACCCGCAGATCGACGACCCGCACTGGATCTACCCCGGCGACGTGATCTATCTCTACCGGGAAAATGGCCAGCCGCGGCTGGGGTTGGAGCCCGGCCAGGGTGGTGTCGTGCGGCTCTCGCCCCAGGTTCGCGAGGTGCCACGGCGCGAGGCGATTCCGCCGCTGCCGCTGGAAAGCGTGCAGCGCTTTCTCGACGCCAACCGCATCGTCGGCCCGGGCGAGTTCGACAATGCCGCCTATGTGATCGCCGGCGACGACCGGCGAATCGTCAGCGGCGCCGGCGATCGCATCTACGTGCGCGGCGAACTGCCGCCTGGCGAGCGCTTCGGCATCTATCGTCGCGGTGAGCGTTACCTCGACCCCGACAGTGGCGAGTTCCTGGGCCTCGAGCTGGAAACCCTGGGCGAGGCCCGGCTAGTGCGCCGCGATGGCGACGTTGCGCTGTTGCGGGTCACCGCCTCGCGCCAGGAAATTCGCCAGGGCGACCGGCTGCTGACCCAGGAGTCGCTGCCGGTGACGCCGGCCTTCCAGCCTCACGCGCCGGAACAGCCGCTTGAGGGTCGGATCCTGGCGGTGCCGGGCGGCGTGCAGTTCATCGGCCGGCTGGACGTGGTGGCGCTCGACCTGGGCCAGCGCGACGGTCTGAGTCGCGGCGCGGTGCTGGCCGTCGAACAGCAGGGCGAGACGCTCAGCGACCCGCAGACCGGCGAACCCGTGCAACTGCCCGGCGAGGACGCCGGCTGGCTGATGGTGTTCCGACTCTACGACCGGGTCAGCTATGCGCTGGTGATGCACGCCACGCGCAGCTTGGCAGTCGGCGACCGGGTCCATGCGCCGCGTAGCGACGATCTGCTCGCCGGCTCGGCGCGGCGGCCGTGACGGCCACCCCGGAAATCGCCCTGGCGCTGGCCCACCTGCCGGGAATCGGGCCACGGCGGTTGGCCGAACTGCAACGCCAGGCACCGGACTGGCCGCAAGGCTGGCTGGCGATGCTGCCGGCGCCGGGGCGCGACGCCCTGCGGCTGTGGCTCGATCATCCGGCGCGCAGTCCGCTGTCGGCGCTCATCGCGCGTGCCCAGGACTGGCAGGCCACGGCGACCGATCATCACCTGCTCTATCCCGGCCATGACGCCTGGCCGGCGCTGCTCGACGAGCTTCCCGACCCGCCGCCGCTGCTGTGGGCGATCGGCGATCTCGCCGCATTCGAGGCACCCGGGCTGGCGATCGTCGGCACGCGGCGACCGACCCGCGAGGGGCTCGGCAACGCCGCGCGCTTCGCCGGCGAACTGGCCGCGGCGGGGCTGTGCGTGACCAGCGGCATGGCGCTGGGCATCGACGGGCGCGCCCATCAGGCTGCGCTCGATGCGCGGGGGCGCAGTATCGGTGTGCTGGGCTGCGGCATCGATGTCACCTACCCGGCGCGCCACGCCGAGCTCTATCGGCGCATGCGCGGCGAGGGCGGGCTGCTGCTCAGCGAGTACGCGCCGGGGACGCGCGCCAATCCGGCGTTCTTCCCGCGCCGCAACCGGCTGATCACCGGCTTGTCGCTGGGCGTGCTGGTCATCGAGGCGGCCGAGAAGAGCGGCTCGCTGATCAGCGCGCGGCTGGCCGCCGAGCAGAACCGTGAAGTGTTCGCGCTGCCCGGCTCGCTCAACAATCCGCAGGCCCAGGGCTGCCTGGCGCTGCTCAAGCAGGGCGCGACGCTGGTCAGCGAGCTTGCCGACATCCTGCTCGAGCTCGGCCATTGGGTCGCGACAGGCGATTCGTCGACGCTGGCCACGCATCCGGCGAATCCGGCGGCACCGAGCGGCGATGCGCTGCTCGACCTGCTCAGCGGCTCGCCGACGCCGCTCGATCTACTGATCGAACTCTCGGGCAGGGACTTCGGCTTCTGCCAGCAGCGCTTGCTCGAACTCGAGCTCGAAGGCTGGGTGACCCAGGCGCCGGGTGGTTGGGTGCGCTGCTGATCCAGATCAAGCGCCGCGGCTGCCGGCGCGGGTCGGCGCATGCTAGACTGGGCCGCGTTCTTAGCGCGTGTCGGAGCTCGTCAAAGGTCGAAGCTCGTTGAAGGGAGTCCCGCCGGATGTATTCAGCCGCTATCCTGCAAATCGCCGTTGCCCAGCTGCGCGAAGGCGGGCTGATCGCCTATCCCACCGAGGCGGTGTGGGGACTGGGCTGCGATCCCGACGACCCGACCGCGCTCGCTCAGCTGCTCGCGCTCAAGCAACGCGACCCCGCCAAGGGGCTGATCCTGGTCGCCGCTTCCCTGGCCCAGCTCGAGCCCTGGCTGGCCGGGCTCGAGCTATCGCTGCGCCAGCGTCTGGCCGACAGCTGGCCGGGCCCGCTGACCTGGCTGGTACCCGACAACGGCCGCTCGCTGGCGCTGCTGCGCGGCGATCATGACCGCGTCGCCGTACGGGTCAGTGACCATCCCGGGGTGATTGCGCTGTGCGCGGCCTTCGGCGGGCCGCTGGTATCGACCTCGGCCAATCGCGCCGGCGAGCCCCCGGCCCGCGACGCGGCCACCGTGCGCGACTACTTCGGCGATGCGGTGACGATTGTCGACGGCCCGCTGGGCGGTCGTCCCCGACCCAGCCGCATCCGCGACCTGTGCAGCGGCGAGTGGTTGCGCGAGTGAGCGCCGCCAGTTTCCAGACAAAGCCCAAGGAGATCCGCGTGTCCTACCCTCATCTCGATACCGTCAAGCGCTATCTGCTCGACCTGCAGGATACGCTGTGCCAGGCGCTGGCCAGCGAGGACGGCGGGGCGGCTTTCCGGGAAGACGCCTGGGAGCGCGCCGAGGGCGGCGGCGGCCGTTCGCGGGTGATCGAGAACGGCGCCGTGTTCGAGAAGGGCGGGATCAATTTCTCCCACGTGCACGGCGCCACGTTGCCGCCTTCGGCGAGCGCCGCGCGCCCCGAACTCGCCGGTCGCAGCTTCCACGCCGTCGGCGTCTCCTGGGTGCTGCACCCGCGCAATCCCCACGTTCCCACCAGCCACGCCAACGTGCGCTTCTTCATCGCCGAGAAGCCCGGCGAGGCGCCGGTCTGGTGGTTCGGCGGCGGCTACGACCTGACGCCGTTCTATCCGGTGCACGACGACGTGCTGCACTGGCATCGCGTGGCCCGCGACGCCTGCGTGCCGTTCGGCGACGACATCTATCCGCGTTTCAAGCGCTGGTGCGACGAGTATTTCTATCTCAAGCACCGCGACGAGACCCGCGGCGTCGGCGGGCTGTTCTTCGACGATCTCAATGAGTGGAATTTCGAGACCTGCTTCGGCTTCCAGCGCGCGGTGGGCGACAGCTTCCTCGAGGCCTACCTGCCGATCGTGCGGCGTCGCCGCGACGAGGCCTACGGCGAGCGCGAGCGCGCCTTTCAGCTCTATAGGCGCGGGCGCTACGTGGAGTTCAACCTGGTCTGGGATCGCGGCACGCTGTTCGGGCTGCAAAGCGGCGGACGCAGCGAGTCGATCTTGATGTCGATGCCGCCGGTGGTCGAGTGGCACTACGGCTGGACGCCGGAGCCCGGCAGCGCCGAGGAAACGCTCTACCGCGACTATCTGCGTCCGCGTGACTGGCTCGATGAAGGGGAGGGCGCGACATGAGCGATCGCTACTGCGTGTTCGGCCACCCGATCGGCCACTCCAAGTCGCCGCAGATCCACGCCGCCTTCGCCGAGCAGACCGGCGAGGCGCTGAGTTACCAGGCCATCGAGGCGCCGCTCGACGGCTTCGCTGATGCCTGGCGCGGGTTTGCCGCCGCCGGCGGGTGCGGCGCCAACGTCACCGTGCCGTTCAAGGCGGACGCCTGGCGTCTGGCCGAGGCGCTGAGCGCGCGCGCCCGGCGCGCCGGGGCGGTCAATACGCTGCTGCTCGACGACGCCGGCCAGCTCCACGGCGACACCACCGACGGCGTGGGGCTGGTCAGCGACCTGGCCGCCCACGCTGCGCCGCTCAAGGAAGCACGCATTCTGGTGCTGGGGGCCGGCGGCGCGGTGCGTGGCGTGCTCGAGCCCTTGCTGGAAACCGGTCCTGCACGGCTGGTGATCGCCAACCGCACTGCCGGCAAGGCCCGCAAGCTGGCTGCGGACTTCGCCGACCTGGGCGCAACGAGTGGCGGTGGTTTCGACGAGATCGCGGGGCCCTTCGATCTGGTGATCAACGGCACCAGCGCCAGCCTGGCCGGTGATCTGCCGCCGCTGCCCGATGCGCTGTTCGCGGATGACGGGCTGGCCTATGACATGATGTACGGCGCCGAGCCGACGGTGTTCCTGCGCTGGGCCGCCGAACGTGGCGCGCGTACCGTCGATGGCCTGGGCATGCTGATCGAGCAGGCGGCGGAATCCTTCTATCTATGGCGCGGCGTCCGTCCGGACACCGCGGCGGTGCGCGAACGATTGCGCCGCTCGCTGTGAAGCACGCCGTTGCCGGGCCGGCTCAACCCGGACGCTGGCAATTCGGCGTGCGGCCGTTGGCCCGGGCCTGCTGGTAGGCGGCAAGCGCCTGGTCCATCTGCGCCTGCAGGCCCTCGATGCGCTGGCCGTCGCTGGGGTGGGTCGACATCCACACCGGCGGCTGGCCCTGGCTGTTGGCCGACATGTTCTGCCAGAGATTGATGCTTGCCCGCGGATCGAAACCGGCCTGAGCCATGAGCTCGAGCCCCAGCGCATCGGCTTCGCTCTCCTGCTTGCGCGAGAAGGGCTTGATGATGCCGTATTCGGCGCCCATGCCGAGTAACCCCATCAGCTGCTGGCCACCCTGGCTGTCGAGGCCGGCGGCCGACTGCAGTACCGACAGTCCGGTCTGGGTTGCCGCCTGGGTCGAGACCCGCTCGTTGGCGTGCTGGGCGAGCACGTGGGCGACCTCGTGGCCGAGCACGGTGGCCAGCTGGTCCTGGTTCTCGGCGACCTTGAGCAGCCCGGTGTTGACGCCGATATATCCGCCGGGCAGGGCGAAGGCGTTGGCCGAATCGTCCTTGAAGACCTTGACCTCCCAGTTTTCGCCGCTACTCGCGGCCTGGGTGACGGACTGGGCCACGCACTGCACGTAGTCGGCCGTCTGGCCACCGACCGTGGGCAGTTGCTGTTGATACTGGGCGAAGCTTTGCTCGCCCATCCGATCGAGCTCTTCATCGGAGAACAACGTCAGCTGCGAACGCCCGGTGGGCGTCTGGCTGCAGGCGGCGAGGGTCAGTGCCAGCGCCCCGATGGCGCCACGGGTCTTCCAGTGCATCGCTTGTCGCTCCTTGATGGGATGCCGCGCGGTCGGCATCGCGAATTCGTGGTCGCGGCGTGGTGGACCGCTCCGCTGATCGGCTCCAAGATACCCCGATGGGCCGGTGGGTCAACCGGATGCGCCTCTACCTTTATCGGGAACAAGTTCCCTCCCAGTGCGCCCGTGAAGGCGTGCACACAACTCGGTGGAAGTCCGAGTCGGGGTAAGCCATGGCCCCGTAGTCGAAGGTAACTGCGTCGCCGCGAGGCGGGGT
>NZ_JAIRBP010000035.1:0-39050 GCF_021151495.1 Halomonas sp. IOP_31
CGCGTCCGACCTCCTGACGCCGGGAGATGGAGTTATCGCTGTGCTTCAGCGTGCAGATGACGAACACGTTGGGATTGTCCCAGCCCTCCCGCAGTGCGGAGTGGGAGAAGATGAAGCGCGTAGGCTCCTCGAAGGAGAGCAGGCGCTCCTTGTCCTTCAGGATCAGGTCGTAGGCATCGACATCGTCCGTCTCGGTGGAACGCGCCTTGGTTCTGGGGTCGACGAGGCGCTTGGACTTCTTGTCGATGGAGAAGTAGCCGTTGTGGGTGCTTGATGCGCTGATGCCCTTCAGGTAGCGATTGTACGCGCTATCCTCCAGAGTCAGCACCTGATTGAGCTGGCGGTTGTACTCCTCCTCGAAGATCCGGGCGTACTCACCCAGCACTTCACCGCCCTCATCGTACTGGCGGTACTTGGCCACCTCATCGATGAAGAACAGCGTGAGCACCTTGACCCCCTGGGAGAACAGCAACTGCTCCTTCTTGAAGTGCGCCTTGACCGCCTCGCGGATCTGGATCTGGCGCAGCGCCTTCTCGGTGACGTCGACGGTCACCTCTCCGGCGGTGAGCTCGACGCCGTTGGTGAAGCTGAGCTGGTCTACGCGAGCGTCAATATCCGAGACGACGAACCCCTTGTACTGATCCAGCCCACCCGATAGCTCATGTAAGTTGTCGCCCTTGCCCAGCTTGCGGCGTTTGCGCTTCACGCCGCTGGCCGACTTTTCCTCGTACTCGACCCATGCGACAGGGGGCTTGTTCTTGGCCGTCTCGATGTTCTCCAGATAGAGGTAGGCATCGGTGCCAGTGAGGCCCTTGGTGGTGACGCCATGCACCGAAATCTTCTTCACCAGCTTCTGGTTGTAGGCGTCCAGGGCGTCCAGGCGGTGGATCTTGTTGTAGGTCGTTTTATGGGTGGCCGAGTAGCGCACGATGAACAGGGGGCTGAACTCGCTCAGTGAGCCGAGCGTCTTGCCCCCTTCCATCTTCTGCGGCTCATCCAGGAACAGGATCGGCCGGTTGGCCTTGATGACATCAATGGGGCGCCGCGACTGAAAATCGTCCAGTTCATCGTAGATGCGGCGGTTATCGGCGCCACGGGAGTTGAAGGCCTGCACGTTGATGACCATCACGCTGATGCCGGCATCCGAGGAGAAGCTTTCCAGGTTGTGCAGCTGCTTCGAGTTGTATATGAAGAAGCGCGCCTTCTCCCCGTAGCTTTCCAGGAAGTGGTCGGCGGTGATCTGCAGCGACTTGTAGACCCCTTCTCGTATGGCGATGCTGGGCACCACCACGATGAACTTGCTCCACCCGTAGCGCTGCTTCAGCTCGAACATGCTCTTCAGGTAGACGTAGGTCTTGCCGGTGCCGGTCTCCATCTCCACGTCCAGGTTGTAGGGGCAGCCGGTCTTGTCGTCCTTCTTCAGGCCGTCGGAGAGCGGCAGGTTCTGGCGGCGCTGCACGGTCCGGATGTTGTTCAGCAGCTCAAGCTCCGTCAGCTCCAGCGCGGCGTTCTTGAAACCGGCATCGTCGGGGTCTGGCAAGGCGTACATGTCACGCTGCATCGGCTGCGCCAGGGGGGCGGTCTCGCCCGGATCGATGCGATAGTGGATACCGCTGCTGAAGGGCTGGCCAGTAAAGCAATCCGCCAGCGCCTCGACGGCCCTTGTCTGGTATTGCTGAGTCTTGAACTTGAGCTTCATGACGTTTCACCCTCCCCGCCTTGCTCCGTATCACCATCCTTGAGAATGCGGTCAAAATCGCTCTCGAATAGACGATCCTGCAAGATGCGAAACTTTTCGAATTCGCTTTCCGCAAACGCCTTGGCGAGCTTGGCGGTTACCTTCCCGCTATCCTGCAACACCTCACGATCATCGAATTCCAGGAACATATCCAAACGCTTCGCCCAATCCTCCATCGTCATGGGGATGTTGCGGCGAGCGCGCTCCTCGGCAAGATCCAGGTAGGCATTGACGATTCGCCCCAGCGACTCCAACTCCTGCTGCGTCAGGTAGTTCTTGGCAATCGCCACATCCGTCTTGACCACCTTGCCAGCCGGCGCGTTACCCCATGAGGTAAGGCCCATGTGCGGCTTGTCGCTATCTGCCCTGGCCTGGATTAGCTCGGCAGCGGTATGGCCGTGGATGGCAAAATGGAGCTTGTTCTGAACCTTGGCAAAAAAGGCCTTGGTCGTAGGCGCTGCGGGGTTGTAATCCACACTGGTGGTGTAGATATCGGTGATCTTCTGATAAAAGCGCCGTTCACTGAGCCGAATCTCTCGAATCTCGGCCAGCAGATGCTCGAAGTAGTCTTCCCCCAGGAAGCTGCCGTTTTCCATCCGCTGCTTGTCAATGACATAGCCCCTGACAGCAAACTGCTTGAGCACCTGGGTTGCCCACTGCCGGAACTGTGTGGCGCGGATCGAGTTGACCCGGTAACCGACCGAAATAATGGCATCCAGATTGTAGTGCTCCAGCGTGCGAGTGACCTCACGCGGCCCTTCCTGCTGAACCGTTCGGAATTTCCTAACGGTTGCCTCCTGGGTGAGCTCCTCCTCACGATAAATATTCTTGAGGTGCTCATTGATCGTCGGCTTGGTGACCCCGAAAAGCTCGGCGATGAGTTTCTGCGAGAGCCAGATAGTGCCATTCTCGTAGCGGGCCTCTATGCTTTGCTCCCCACTCTGCCCGGTGAAGATGAGGAACTCCGCTGTGCTGTTGCGAATCAACCGGCCACCTTGTGGATGCTTATCCTGGGTCATAGCACCTTCACCTCAGTATTGGGCGACTTCTGGGCGAAGATCTGCTCGACGTTGATCTTGACGCTGTCGCTGGTAAAGCCGGCATCGCGGAACACTACGCGTAGCGGCTCGTATTCGGCGAGCTGCTTGACGAATGCCTCGTCGATATCGAGGTCGAAGCAGGCAGACAGGGCCATATGCTTCTCGGCTCCGTCGACGAAGAAGACGGTTTTTCCATCAATGTCCTGACGAGAGATGGGGAGTGACAAATCCACCCCCCAGTCCAGCAAGACCTGGAAGAGCAGGTCTTCTGAACTCCGGCCCTCGCGGATATTGTCGATATTTTCAGATAGCAGGTCCTGGCTGAGGGCATCCGGCGAATAGTGAGTTTCTCGCATGTTTGACGAGTCAACTTTCACGACGCGAAAGCCAAGGTCGAGAGAACTAGCCCTTTGGTCATCGGCTTCTGATAAAACCTCTTTGGCGTAGTTCTTAATACGCTTAGCCCCCATCTCAAAGATTGAGCCAAGCTCGGGCTCAGGCTTGGGCAGCGGTTCGGGAATCTGCACCCCAATAAAGCGGCGGTTTCCGCCGTCTTCAAAGTTCTGCTTTAACACAGCATGGGCTGTTGACGCACTTCCGCTAAAGAAATCAAGCACAATATCGTTGCCATCTGACGATGTGGATAGCTGCAAGATCCTCTGTATCAGCTCAACGGGTTTGACTGAGTTGAGGACATTTTCCGTCTCTTGGAAATCAACATACTTCAAGAGCGTCTTTTTCGCATCCTGAGTGTGGCCAACTTCTTTATACGACCAAATGGTCTGTGGAGTCCTGCCCTCAGAGACCTCAGACAAAAATTTCTTAATAGCAGGGGCATTATTCCCATCGCTTCCCCACCATATTCTCCCATTTTCATCTAATGCCTTAAACCTTTTCTCATCAACCCCCCAATACCGGCCTTTCGGAGGTCCCGGAATAACCCTGCCAGCAGGGGTAGTCACCGGATAAATTCCCGCGTCATAACGGTTTCTTGCGGACATATCCGCAGCTTTCCATGGGCCGCGGGGGTCGTTATCTGGGTTTTTGTAGCGTGCTTCCATCTCTGCCGTTCTCGGCAGCTTATTTGGCCTCCATGAGACTCTATCCTTGGCATAAACCAGAATATAGTCGTGGTCTTCTGAGAACCAGTAAGCAGAGTTCTTTGGAGCGTAAACCTTTTGCCAGATGATTTGTGCGATAAAATTCTCACCACCAAAAATTTCATCACACAGCTTTCTAAGGTTATCAACCTCATGATCATCAATGGAAATGAAGACCACGCCGTTATCGCATAAAAGGTTCTTTGCCAGCCGCAGCCGGGGGTACATCATAGATAGCCAGTCCGAATGGAAGCGTCCATTGGATTCGGTATTGGCAATTAACCGGCCACCTTTTTCATCACGCTGCCCCGACGAATCAAGGTAGTCATCAAAGGACTCACGATAGTCATCGTCGTAGATGAATTCACGCCCTGTATTGTAGGGCGGATCGATATAAATCAGCTTGACTC
The DNA here is from genome assembly GCF_021151495.1 of Halomonas sp. IOP_31. Classification (NCBI taxonomy): domain Bacteria; kingdom Pseudomonadati; phylum Pseudomonadota; class Gammaproteobacteria; order Oceanospirillales; family Halomonadaceae; genus Halomonas; species Halomonas sp. IOP_31. Next base: position 4,289 of record NZ_JAIRBP010000035.1, read on the forward strand.
TACCCAGATAAGTCTCCTGAAGAAGCTTCAGGGCCTCAAGGTTATCCCCCTCGATGAAAAGGTTCTTGGTGGAGTCAAAGCTCACACTCTCTTCCCGACAGGGGCGCAGTGTCTTGGTAATCGGCGCATTAGCCGCCAGCAGGGCTTCCCGCTTGCCGGGCCAGTTGAGGTGGTAACGCTCCTTTGGCCCGTCGACGATATGATCGGAGAGCTCCTGGCGCAACTGGTCGAAGTCGATGGCCTGTTTCATCCGCCCCTGCTCATCCCGCGCTTCGGTGACGCAGCCGGGGAACAGCTCGGCCAGCTTGGCGATACTGTCCTCGGACAGGTTGGGCGAGTGCATCTTCAGCTTGTCCATGGTGTTGCGTGTCTCCGGACCTCTGCGGTCGTGATCAGGTGTCATAGTCGGCAATTTTCTCACGAATCGAGCGCAGCTCGGCGTTGATCTCGACCTTGCGGTTGAACTGTTTCTCGTTGCGAAGGCGCTTCTCGAGGGTGGCTGCGTCCTTCTTGAGGGCTTCCAGGGCCCTCAAGCGCTCCAGCTGATCCGGCAGGGCTTCGCCCTGACGCGGCGGCGCGGAGAGCAAGCTGCGCAGCAGCTGCTGGTAGAGCTTCTTCAGGTCGATGGCCGTGGGCAGCGGCTGCCGGGGCGTCTGAGCTGGGAGCCAGTCACTGCTTGCGTAGTGGTCATCAAGCACCCATTTGCTGGGGTCGGCCTGGCTGGGTCGCTTGTAGGCGGCGGTGACTCGGATGCCTCGGTCACCATGTAGCTCGAACAGGATCGGAAAGGGAATGGCGCGGTCGATGGCCCGCAGCACGTCTCGATGCAGGTCCTCGCCTTTGAGCGTGATCACGAAGACCTGCAGCTCCGGCACATCGTTGGTGCCTGACAGGTTAATAGTGTTATGGGCCAGCTTGGCATGCCAGGTGATCTGGGCGACGTCGTCCCGCAAGCGCTCCCTAAGCTTGGTGGTGGCCCGCACATGCGCCAGAATGCGCTGCTTGGCCACCACGCGGCCGAGCACGGTCTTGACCGGGTACTGATAAAGCGGTGCCGTCATGAGTTTCTCTTACTTTCCCTGCCGGCCGCATGACGCTCCGTGCCCATGTCTGTGGATGAGCCCGCCTCACGAATGACGACAAAGGTAATCAGCTCGAAGTCGTCGAGCCCTCCAATGGTATCGACCAGTGCCGTGGTCTCGCCACCGCTAAACAGGCTATCGATGTCCCTATCCTCCTTTACTTCGATCATCGAGCGGATAGCCTGATCCAGTAGCGCCGAATAAACGTACATTTCCCTACCGTCTTGGGTTTCCTCGTTGAAGGGGCGATAGACGGCTTCAACGGGATCGTTCAGCCCCTTGCAGGCGGTGCGTGCCAGGTCGAGCAGGCGCTTAACCTCGGTGTAGTCGCTGATCACCTCGCCGGTGTGGCTGATGTAGACCAGGTAGAAGGGATGCAAGCGATTCTGCTGCTGCAGCGTACTGCCTTGATGGCCTACCCGCTGATTGAGGTTACGCAACGTGAAGATGACCCCAGGCTGCAGGCCTTTCTCTGGGCGAGCCGGCACGACGGTATGCAGCCCGTTGGGAATACGACTCAGGTCACCGTTTTCCTTCATGTAGCCCAGCAGGTCCATACGGAATTCATTCAGGCCTAGGTCGGTGATCGACACGCCGGACTTGAGGTCCTCCATCTCCACCACTTCATCCTGCAGGCGACGCAGCTGCTCGCGACGGTAGGCGACGTCGTTGGATTGGGCGTTGAGCACGTTGTCGTCCCCGGTGGCGGTGACGTCGGCGATCACCATGCGGTTCTCGACGCGCTCCTTGAGGTTGATGTACTCGTCCAGGCTGATGTCCGGCCAGTAGTTGACCAGCTGGATGCTGGCGTTGGGCGAGCCGATGCGGTCGATGCGTCCGAAGCGCTGGATGATGCGCACCGGGTTCCAGTGGATGTCGTAGTTGATCAGAGTGTCGCAGTCCTGCAGGTTCTGGCCTTCCGAGATGCAGTCGGTCCCGATCAGGATGTCCAGCTCGCGGGGTTCATTGGGGTACACCACGGCCTTGCTCTTGGCCTGCGGGGCGAACAGCGTCAGCAGGCCCTGGAAGTCGTAGTGCTGGCGACTATTGGGCATGGCCCCAATCGTCGATTTCGGGGCGTCGCTGCCGGTAACCAGGCCGGTGTGCACACCCTGGCTCTCCAGCAATACAGGCGCCAGATTGTCGTAGAGGTACTTGGCGGTATCCGCGAAGGCGGTGAAGATCAGCACCTTGCGGTTGCCCGGATTAATCGGCGAGGCCAGCTTGCTGGCGATCTGGGTCTTGAGGTGCTGCAGCTTGGCATCGTCGGCCGGGGTGACCTTGGCCATTTCCTCCAGCAGCAGCTCGACCCACACCAGGTCGGTGCTCAGGTCATGCTCCCAGGACGGCAGATCCATGTCCTCCAGGCTGATCTGGACCTTCTTGCCCACCGTGGTATCGCCCGGCATGGGGATGCTGTCGTCATCGGGGTCGGCGTCTTCGAAGGACGCGGTGATGTCCGCGAAGCTCTCCGAACGGCCGGTCTGTTTGAAGGCCGCAATCTTATCCAGAATGATCTGGTAGCTATTCTGCAACCCCTCCAGGGTCAGGCGAAACGCCGCCACCGAGCTCTCCAGGCGCTTGAGCAGGTTGGTCGTCATCAGGGCCTGCAGGCTCTTCTCTCGGTCCACCTGCTTGAAGCTACCGCCTCCACTGGACACTTCGGTGTCGTACATCTCCTCGTACTTCTTGAGGCGGCTGGGCAAGATGTAGCTGATCGGGGCGTAGACGGAGAGCTTGAGCTGGGAGAGCTGCTGGAAGATCTCGTTGAAGCCGATCACGCCGGGTCGGTGAGTGAGCGGGCAGTGAAACGAGAGCGGCCTGCGGCGCTCCGGGAAGCTGCCGATATCGCTGGTGTCGTAGAAGGTTTCGATATGCCGGCGTGAGCGGGCGATGGTGACGCTGTCCAACAGCTCGAAGAAGTCGAAATCCAGCGCCTGCAGGATGGCGCCCGTGGTGCGCTTCCCCGGCGGGAGCGCCGACCACTCGTTGAAGGTGGCCTGAGCGCGGCGGAAGATGCCCTCGATATCCTTGGCACCGCTCAGGTGGCGAGTCAGGTTCTCGGCCTCGCCTTCATAGGCCAAGGCCAGCTGGTTCTTCAGATCAGTGAAGCGGTTGTTGACCGGAGTGGCCGAGAGCATAAGCACCTTGGTCTTCACCCCGGCACGGATGACCTGATTCATCAGTTTCTGGTAGCGCGTCTCGCGATCCTTGTAGACGTCGTTGTTGCGAAAGTTGTGCGACTCGTCGATCACCACCAGATCGTAGTTGCCCCAGTTGACGCGATCCAGCGGCATGCCGAAGGATTCCCCGCGGGTGCGCTGCAGGTCGGTATGACAGAGCACATCGTAATTCAGGCGGTCCTGGGCCAGCACGTTGGTGGTCAGGTTGCGGTTGTAGGTCAGCCAGTTGTCGGCGAGCTTCTTGGGGCACAGCACCAACACGGAGCGGTTGCGCAGCTCGTAGTACTTGATGACCGCCAAGGCGGTGAAGGTCTTCCCGAGCCCCACGCTGTCGGCCAGGATGCAGCCGTTGTAGGTCTCCAGCTTGTTGATAACACCAGTGGCCGCGTCGCGCTGGAAGTTGAACAGCTTCTGCCAGATGACGCTGTCCTGGTAGCCGGTGCGGTCGTTGGGCAGCACGTCCTCGCTTAAGTCTTCCAGGAACTCATGGAAGATGTGGTAGAGCATCAGGAAGTAGATCCGCTCCGGTGGGTTTTCCCGGTAGACCGAAGCGATATGCTCGCGCAGCCGTTCGGTGACGTCCCCGAGCTTCTCCTCGTCCTGCCACAGCTGATCGAAGAGAGCCATGAACTGAGACGTGTGGGCTGGCTCGCTGAAGCGAGTGACGAAGTTGGAGACCGCGTTGCCCTGCTGGTAACCCAGATCCATCGCCGTGAAGCCCTGCAGCGGCATATAGACCGTATCGCCGCCTGGGGCCGCGACGCCGGCAAAGGGCTGCATGGCGGCCTGGCCCCGGTTGGAGCGGAAGCGGGCCTTGCGACGCATCCAATCGGCGCATTCGCGGGCGATGGCCCGCTGGGTCAGCTTGTTCTTGAGCTGAATCTCGAATTCGCTGCCGTGGACACTGCGCTCACGCTCCGCCTTGGGGATGTGGAACTCGCGGTGCTCCTTGCGAAACTTGTCGCTCGCCTGGTCCGGCACGAAGGTGGGTGAGGTAAAGATGAACTCGACAGAGTCCAGGGCCTCCAGCTCCTGCTTGAGGGCTTCGTAGGCATAAATCGAGAAGCAGGAGGCAGCGATCTTGAGCCGGGCACCAGGCCGCAGGGTATCCTTCAGGTCGTCGCCGAGCAGCCGACTGACGTTGTCGATGATTTCCATGGTGCAGCTCCCCTGCGGTTCCCTGGCCGCCTGTGGGCGGTCTCGTCATTGTGGTTGAGCACAAGACTCAAGCTTATATCAAGGGCTTAGCATCATGAAACGCAGCGGTTCATTTCTTCTCGCCCGATGCGGATATCCTGAAACCAGCTTAAATGGCTCGAGCATATAACTGCACATAACTTATAAAAAGTTAAGTTTATATTCTTTCATACTTTGCTTCTGGCACGATGAGCCAGAATACTCGACGATGGGAGCTATTTCAGGCCACGCTGGCCCGGGCGATGAGCAAGGATTGGAGCGCGCATGAACGAAGATCAGCAGCCTACCAGCGAGAGTGAAGCGGACGGTCGCAATCCCACTACGGTCGTGGGGATCGGCGCCTCGGCCGGCGGTCTCGCGGCGCTCAAGCGGTTCTTCTCGAACGTCACCGAGCAATCGGGACTGGCCTATGTCGTCGTCATGCATCTGTCTCCCGAGCACAAGAGCCATCTGGCCGATCTGCTGCAACCGCACTCGAAGCTGCCCGTTCAGCAGGTCACGGAGACCGTGCCCCTGCTGGCGGATCACGTCTACGTGATCCCGCCGGGGCGCAACCTCAATACCGTCGACACCCACCTGCGGCTCTCGCAACTCGAGGACAAGCGCCGCGAGCGAGCGCCCATCGATCACTTCTTCCGCACGCTCGCCAATACCTTCGATGGCGATTCCGTGGGGGTGATTCTCACCGGCACGGGCTCGGACGGCACGCTGGGCATCAAGGAGATCAAGGCGCACGGCGGCCTGACAGTGGTTCAGGACCCCCGCGAGGCGGAGTTCGACGGCATGCCGCAGAGCGCGCTCTCCACCCGGCTCGTCGATCGGGTCCTGCCCTTGGACCAGATCACCGGGGAGATCATCCGTTATGCCACGACCCGCCCCAAGGTCGTGGTGCCCGCCGAGGGCGTCGACCTGGACGAGGCCCAGCGCGCCATCCAGCAGAAGATTTTCGCCCAGGTCCGCGCACGCTGCGGGCGTGACTTCACTCGCTACAAGCGCTCCACGGTGATGCGCCGTATCCAGCGGCGCATGCAGCTTCACCACATCGAGGATCTCGGCCAATACCTCGACATGCTGCGCGAACAGCCCGAGGAAACCCGCGCACTGGCCGACGAATTCCTGATCACCGTGACCAACTTCTTTCGCGATCGAGAGGTCTTCGAAGCGCTGGAGAAGGATGTCATTCCGCAGCTGTTCGCCGACAAGGGCCACGAGGATCAGATCCGCATCTGGTCGGTGGGGTGCGCGACCGGCGAGGAGGCCTATTCACTGGCCATGCTGTTGCTGGAGGCGGCATCGCGCCACGCAAGCCCGCCACAGCTGCAGGTCTTTGCCTCCGACCTGCACGATCATTCTTTGAAGACCGCGCGCGATGGGTTGTATTCGGGAGATATCGAGATCGATGTCTCCGCCGAACGCATTCGCCGCTTTTTCGTCAAGGAGAACGGTGGATTCCGGATTCGTCGGGAGGTGCGCGAGCTGGTGGTCTTCGCCCCGCACAACCTGCTCGGCGACCCGCCGTTTTCCAGACTCGACCTGATCGCCTGCCGCAATGTGCTGATCTACCTGCAGCGTGACGTTCAGCAGGATGTGATCGAGGTCTTTCACTATGCGTTGAACCCCGACAGCTACCTCGTGCTGGGCACCTCGGAGACCGCCGATCGCTCCGACCTGTTTCACGTCGAGAACAAGCAGTTGTGCTTGTACCGCAAGCGCAACGTACCCACCCATGGCCTTCACCTGCCGGTGTTTCCGCTGGCCCAGAGCCGAAGACGGCCCCAGGACGAGGAACCAGCGGAAGCGAATCCACGCGCGCTGCAAACCTACGGTGCGCTGCACCAGAGGATGGTCGAGCGCTATGCGCCGCCGAGCATCCTGATCAATGCCGATCACAAGGTGGTGCATTTCTCCGAGCATGCCGGGCGCTTTCTGGTGCACCCCGGCGGGGAACCGACCTCGAACGTCTTCAAACTGCTGCGCGATGAGCTGCGCCTAGACCTGCGCGCCGCCCTGGTAGCCGCCGACAAGGAGAGCCAGGCGGTTCGCTCGAAGCCGATTGCGGTGCGTCTGGAGGGCGAGCAACGCAACGTCATCATGCACGTGCGCCCCGCCGAGTCACGCGAAGACCAGGGCCTGATTTTGGTGATCTTCGAGGAACGCACGGACAACCATGCGACGCCCGCGCGTACCTTCGACGCCCAGAGCGAAGCCTCCTCGCGGGAACTCGAGGCGGAGCTGGATCTCAACGAGCAGCGTCTGCAAGCGGTGATCGAGGAGTACGAGACCGGCCAGGAGGAGATGAAGGCGGCCAACGAAGAGCTGCAGTCGGCCAACGAGGAACTGCGCTCGACGATGGAAGAGCTCGAGACTTCCAAGGAGGAGCTTCAGTCGATGAACGAGGAGCTCGCCACGGTCAATCAGGAAAACCGCCACAAGGTCGAGGAACTCAGCCAGCTTTCCAGCGACCTGCAGAACCTGCTGACGGCCACCGACATCGCCACGATCTTTCTCGACCGCGAGCTGCGCATCCTGCGTTTCACGCCCCAGGTCGGCGCGCTGTTCAACATTCGCACGGCCGATCGTGGCCGGCCGCTGTCGGATCTGACCCATCGCCTGGGCTACGACCGGCTGACCGACGACGCCCAGACGGTACTCGATCGGCTCTCACCGGTCGAGCAGGAGGTACGGGACCAGGAGGGCCGCTGGTACCTGACTCGCGCGCGGCCCTACCGCAACGTCGACGACCGCATCGATGGGGTGGTGATCACCTTCATCGACATCACCGATCGCAAGCGCTTCGAGGAGGATCTGCGCGCCAGCGAAGAGCGCTTTCGCGTGCTCGTCGACATCTCGGCACAGATCATCTGGACCACCGATGCCGAGGGCGCCGCGGTCGAGGACTCGCCCTCCTGGCGAAGCTACACGGGCCAGACCTACGAGCAGTTGAAAGGCTGGGGCTGGGCCCAGGCCATCGAACCCGGCGACCGCGATCAGGCGCTGACGACATGGCGGCAATCCGTCGAGACGGGCGCACCGCTGCATAACGAACTGCGGCTCTATCATGCCCCCCAGCCGGGAGTATCGCTGGATCGAGGTCAGGGCAGGCGCTCTGCGCGCAGCCGACGGGACGATTCGCGGCTGGGTCGGCATGATGAGCGATACCAACGAGCAGAAGCTCGCCGAGCAAGCGCTCAAGGATATCAACGAGACCCTCGAGGCACGCGTTCAGGAACGCACACAGCAGGTGCGCGACCTGGCATCGAGACTGACCATGGCCGAGCAGGAAGAGCGTCGGCGGATTTCCCAGGTGCTTCATGACGACCTGCAGCAGCTGCTCTATGGCCTGCAGATGCGCATGCGCATGGCTCAGGACAAGCTCAAGACGCAGGACAATGGGGACTTGCAAGAACTCCTTGCCGGCACGCAGGCGTGGGTGGTCCAGGCCATCGAAACGACCCGCCAGGTGACTGTGGATCTCAGCCCGCCCATTCTCAAGAAGGAAGGCCTCGTCGACGCCCTGGGGTGGCTGAAACGACAGATGAAGCAACTGCACGGCCTCGACGTGGAGGTGTCTGCGCTTCAGCCACCGAACATCCTCGACGAAGACATGCGCGTGCTGCTTTTCCAGGTTGTCAGGGAACTGCTCTTCAATGTGAAGAAGCACGCCAACGTGGACCAGGCGCGGGTCGAACTCGACCAGACGAACGCGCAGGTAGTGATTCGCGTCAGCGACTCGGGAGACGGCTTCGATCTCGCGGTCATGGAGGCGCAGCAGGACGAGCATCCCGGGTTCGGGCTGTTCAGCATCCGCGAGCGGCTACGCCTGCTCGGCGGTCACATGGAGATCGATGCGGCACCCGGCACGGGTACTTCTATACTGGTGACAGTACCGCTGAAGCGTGAAGCGGAAAAGGAGACTTCGCAGGCGGCCTCTCAATAGCCTTGCGAGAAATAGCCTTGCGAGATATTTCGGTAATGTCGCCATGGATTTCAAGGGATTGAACGATGGGTAAAGAGAACGCGGCACGCATCTTCGTCGTCGAAGATCATGTGCTCATGCAGAAAATGCTCAATGAGTTCATTTCGCAGGAAGCGGACCTGGAGGTCTGCGCCACTGCCGACTCCGGCGAGGCGGCCCTGGAGAATCTCGCCCAGGCCTCGCCGGATCTCATGCTGATCGACCTGTCGTTGCCCGGGGTCAGCGGGCTCGACCTCATCAGTTCGGTGAAGGCTCTCTATCCCCAACTGCCCTGCGCCATCCTGTCCGGCCATGGCGAGCGGCACTATGCCGAGCAGGCCATGGCCTCCGGCGCCCAAGGCTATGTCTTGAAGGGCGACCCCGGCGAGCTGCCTGGCGCCATTCGCCAGATGATGCAGGGCGAGCGCTATATCAGCAAAGCCCTGCAGTATTGAGCCGTTGAGTCGTCTCGGCGGTGACTCGAGAGAGGGTCTCGAGAGGGTCTCGAGAGAGTCCCGAGAGAGTCCCGAGAAAAAACTGCCGACAGCAGGCTGCCGGCAGTGCACGGACTTGCTTCGAGCTTCACCAAGCCTGTTGGCAAGATCAAGAGTCGCGAATTTGTTGCGACTTAAGAGTTGCGACCGCCACCATTGCTGTTCTTGCCGCCCTTGTGGCCAGCTTCAGAGGCTTTTTCCGGATCGTTGGCAACATTGCCATCGGCGGGAGGGATTTAGCACTCCGCTTTAACCTTGAACATCAGCAATCAGCTTCACCGAGCTGAAATGAGCGGTTGATCCGGGTCAGGCTCGCCGCTTTCAGGTACCGGTTACCACGATCCGGTTACGCCCCTGCTCCTTGGCGAGATAACTCGCCTGGTCGGCGCGGCGCATCGGGTGGTCGCTGTCGCTATCTGTACCATGCAGGTCGGTCACGCCCAGGCTGAGCGTCACGCTGTAGCGCTTGCCCGCATGCTCGACGCTCAGGGCCTCCACCGCCCGGCGCAGCGCTTCGGCCGTCTGGCGCGCCTGCTCCAGGCCGCAGCCCGGCATCAACACCGCGAACTCATCGCCGCCATAGCGGGCCAGGAAATCGCTCTTGCGCACCTTGGTGCCGATGACGTCGGCGATCATCTTGAGCATCTCGTCGCCCAGGGCGTGGCCGCCCTCGTCGTTGATCGGCTTGAAATGGTCCAGATCGAACAGGATCAGCGCCGCGACGACGCGCCCCTTGAGCCAATCGGCCAGCGCCTCGTCGAGCCGGCGTTCGAAGCCGCGCCGGTTGAGCAGCCCGGTGAGCGGGTCGTGCTCGGCTTCCCAGCGTTGCAGCGCGGCGACCTGCTGGTGCTCGGTGATGTCCTTGAGGGTGCCGACGAAGCCCAGCGGCGCCCCGGATTCCATGCGCACCAGCGTGGCGTGGGATTCGACCCAGATCACCTCGCCGTTGGCCTTGAGGTAGCGATACTGGCGCTGAAAGTCGCGCCCCGAGCTCAAGCTCGAGCGCCACAGATCGGCGACATCGTCGCGGTCGTCGGGGTGGGCGCGCTCGGCATGCCCACGCGAGCGGAACTGCTCCAGACTGTACCCGGTCATTTCCACCATCGCCGGATTGACGTAGCGAACCTCGCCATCGAGGCCGTAGACGAACATGCCCACCGGCGACGACGCCAGCACGGCGTCGAGGAAGGCCTGGCGATCGTGCAGCCGGCTCTCAGCGTCGCGGCGACTTTGCGCCACGCGATTGAAGGTATCGGCAACCCGCTGAATCTCGAGTGCGCGGGTATCGACGGCGACGAAGTCCCGATGTCCCTGGCCGACGGCCTCGATCTGGCGCTCCAGGCTTTGCAGCGGCCTCAAGGCCTGATTGAGCAGCCACCACAGCAATGCCAGCATGACCAGTACCGTGACGCCGCCGACCAGCCACAGGTGCCGCACGAACCACTCCAGGGGCGCATAGGCCTGGTCACGCGGCAAGTAGACGCCGACCACCCAGTTGGCCAGCCACACCTGTTCGTAGGCCTGCAAGGCGATGTCGCCGTTGGCGGTAGGCCCCAGCGCGGTGCCCTCCCAGCCGGACAGCGCCAGGTCGAGCCACGGGTTCTGCTCGGCCGAGGGGGCCGACTCGAGAATCCAGCTGTTGTTGGGATGGACCAGCACCCGCCCCGACGACGTGAGGATGCTGGCATAGCCTTCGCTGCCGATACGAATCCGCCGCAAGCGATCGAACAGCCTCCCTTCAAGCACATTGATGGCGCCGCCGAGCATGCCCAGAAACTCGCCATCCGGCCCCGTGAGCGGTACGCCCAGCATGACCATGGGCGCCTGACTGTAACGACCGATGAACGGCTCGCTGATGTAGGGCCGCCCCACCGAGCGCAGAAATCGAAAATACATGCGATCCGCGACGTTGGCACTCATTGGGGCTTTCGGCTCGGGCCACCGAGATACTACCTGCCCGCCATCGTCCGCCACTATCAACGAATCGAACAGTTCGAGCAGGGCGTCGTTCTGGGCCAGCTTGGCGCGTACGTAGGTCGCGTTGTCGATCATGGCCGTATCGAATGTACCGCCCAGCCGTTGCAGCGAATCGAGCCGTAGCGATAGCTCCTGATTGACCTGCTCGGCGATGAGCGTCGCTTCGTACTTCAGGTGATTGTCGTTGACTTCACGAATCTGGCGCTGGCCGGTAAACCAGGTCGACACCAGCAAGGCAAACACGATTGCAATCCAGCCCAGCGCCAATCCGAGCAGCAATCGCTTGTGCATCGACTTGATCCCTGCGCCGAACAGTTGCAGCACGCGCTTCACCGGTTCACGTTTCCAGCTTTTCAAGCTCGGCCCTCGTCCAGGAATCAACTCATGTACTGCAGAGTGCCAGACTTGGCTATCGCAGGCATAGCTAACGCGATTTATCGGCTTACCTCATGCGTGCCGCGATCAAGGCGTCGAACCGGCTTGAGCCCGGCGGCTTTGGCTCGCCACGGCCCGGCAACGCGACAGCACTGAGCGGCGACTCCTCGCGGTCGCCGTCTTTGCATCGAGCCTGTATCAGCCGAGCGGCGTTCGAGCGCGGGCCTCACGCCTGCGCTTGATCTCGTAGATCACCGCCAGCGCCACGGTAATCACGATCAGGATCAAGCCCAGCGCGTTGACCGCCGGGGTCAGACCGGTACGCACCTTGGAGGCAATATACACGGTCAGGGTGGTGTCGTAACCGACCACGAACAGCGAGGTGTTGTAGTTCTCGAAGGATTGCAGGAAGGCGATCACCGCCGCCGACAGGATTGCCGGCCGGAGAAACGGCAACAGTACCCGACGAAACGCCTGCCAGGGCGAAGCGCCCAGGTCCAGGGCGGCACGCTCCAGGGTTCGGTCGAAGCGCTGCAGGCGGGCCATGATCATCAGCATCACATAGGCCGAGATGAAGGTGGTCTGACCCAGCACCGTGAGCAGCGTCCCGCCGGCAACGTCGAACTGGCGCCAGAAGATCAGCGTCGAGATGCCGATGATCACCCCAGGCGTGAGCAGCGGCGACAGGATCAGGCCATAGACGAACGGCTTGCCACGGCTTTCCACGGTGGTCAGGAACAACGCGCAGGCCACACCGATCGGCACCGCCAGGCACAGCACGCCGGCGGCCACCAGCAGGCTGTTGCCCAGTGCCGCCCACATGCGCTCGTCGGCGGCCAGTTCGGCGAACCACTTGAGCGTCGCCCCTCGCCAGGGCGTGATGGTCGGGAAGCGGCTGTCGTTGAAGGTCGCCGTGCCCATGATCACCAGCGGCAGGAACAGGTAGATGAAGAACACGCCGATATACAGGCGCAGCCCCCAGTTCAGAAAACGTTGCGCACTCATCCCACGACTCTCTTATTTCGCAATGTCCGCCAGCCCCACCTTGAACAGACGCATCACCAGCGACATGAAGCCGATGCACAGCACCAGCAGCAGGAAGGCATAGGCCGCGCCCTGGTTCCAGTCGCCGCCTTCGAAGAACCAGTTGTAGATGATCTGCGTGAACCAGCGGCTGCCCGGCGAGCCCAACAGCGCCGGCACCGCGTAGCTGCCCGCGGCCAGCATGAAGGTCATGATGCAGCCGGTGGCGATGCCCGGCTTGGCATGCGGGATGACGATCCGCCAATGAGTTCGAACGGTACCGGCGCCCAGGTCGTGGGCGGCACGCACCTGGTTGCCGTCGAGGCTCTCGATGGCGTTGTACAGCGGGAAGATCATGAACAGGATATAGGCGTAGACCATGCCCACCAGCACGCCGGCATCGCCGTTGAGAAAGCGCACCGGCCGCTCGATCAGCCCCAGCGTCAACAGCACCTCGTTGAGCGGGCCGCGAAACGCCAGGATGATGAACCACGAGAACGTGCGCAGGATCTCGTTGATCCAGAACGGGATGATCAGCAGCAGCAGACACAGCGCCGCCTGCCCCGGGGTGGCGATCTTGGCCAGGTAATAGGCGACCGGGTAGCTGACCAGCAGCGTCAGCACCGTCACCAGTACGCTCGACCACAGCGTCTTGAAGAAGATCGCCAGGTGGATCCGGTTGTCGAACAGCGTGGCGTAGTTGGTCAGGCTCCAGTGGTCCCGGGGCCCGCCCAGCTCGTCCGGCAACAGGTTGGGGCGCAGCGAATAGTCGATCATCTGCAGTTGCGGCAGCACCACCATGGCGATCAGCCAGATGCACAGCAGGCCGACGATGGCGATGGCCACCGGGCCGCCGAAGCGCGCCTTAAGCTGACGCAGCATGGGCGCTCTCCCATGGCTGCCCGGACATCACCTCGCCGGTCTCGGCGTCGAGTCGCGGCGAATCGTCGTCGGCCAGCACGATCGCCTGCTGCGGATCGTAGCCGAAGCGTCCGCGCGCGCCGGGGGCCAGCGCCTGCCGGGAGCCATCGCCCTGGCCCAGCAGGATGCGCAGCCGTTCGCCGGTCTTGCTGAGTCGCGCCTCGAGCATGCGCCAGGCGCCTTCGAAGTTGACCGACTCCACCTCGGCCTCCAGCGTGGCCGATGCGCCTGCTGTTGCCGGCGCGTCGCGCAGCACGAGCTGCTCGGGGCGCACGTACAGCGCCGCGCGCTGGCCGACGACCAGCGCCGCCTGCCCGGCGCGCCCGGCCAGCCGCCCGAGGCCCGCCACCTCCAGGGTGATCAGCGTCTCGCCGACTTCGACGACGCTTCCCGCCAGGCGGTTGTTCTCGCCTACGAAAGCCGCCACGAAGCCGGTCTCGGGGCGGTGATAGAGCGTCTCGGGGTCGGCTACCTGCTGGATGCGCCCGGCCGACATCACCGCCACCCGGTCCGACATGGCCAACGCTTCGCCCTGGTCGTGGGTGATATAGATGAAGGTGATGCCGGTCTTGCGCTGGATCGCCTTGAGCTCGTTGCGCATGTGCTGGCGCAGTTTCAGGTCGAGCGCCGAGAGCGGTTCGTCGAGCAGCAGCACGCGCGGTTCCACCGCCAGCGCCCGGGCGATCGCCACGCGCTGTTTCTGGCCGCCCGACAACGCCGCGATCGGCTTGTCGCCACTGCCGGTGAGTGCCACGAGTTCGAGCAGTTCGTCCGAGCGTTGTCGCCGCGCCGCGCGCCCGACACCGCGCACCTCGAGCCCGAACTCGATGTTCTGATAGACGCTCATCAGCGGAAACAGCGCCAGGTTCTGAAAGATCATCGCCGTGGGCCGCTGATTGACCGGCACGCCGACCATCGGCTCGCCGCCGATATACACCTGCCCTTCGCTTGGCGACAAGAAGCCGCTGACGATATTCAGCAGGGTCGTCTTGCCGCACCCCGAAGGGCCGAGAAAGCTGAAGAATTCGCCGGACTCGATGGTCAGACGCGTCGGCTCGATGGCCGTGAAATCGCCGAAACGCATGACTATCCGCTCCAGCGTGACGCTACCGTCCATAGACGCTCTTGTTGTCGATTATTGTCGATACCCGAGGCCGCCGAAGGGCCGCCCTGCACGAACGCACCGGCCGAGGGTTGACCGACCGGTGCGTTGGCTTGCCTGCCGGCTCGAATCAGGCCGAGAGGTAGCGGTCCTGGTACTCGTTGCGCAGCGCCACGTACCAGGGCTCCTGGATCGGCCACCACCACAGGTTGGCAAGATCCTGCTTCGAATACGAAGCCTCGAAGAACTGGCGCGAGGCCTCGGGGAGCAGCTTCGCGGCGCCCTTCGCCGTGGAATTGTAGCCCGTCGACTCGACGAACATCGCCCCGGCTTCGGGGGTGTAGTACCAGTTGATCAGCTCGTAGACCGCGTCGACGTTCTGGGCGTTGCTGGGAATCACGAAGCCCTCCATCCACGCCAGGGCGCCCTCCTTCGGCGCTCGGTAGGCGATATCCATGCCCTCGTTCTGCAACCGGAAGGCGGTGCTGTCCCAGGTCTGGCCGATCACCGCGCCATTGGTGCGAAACGCCGCCTGGGCCTCGTTCTCGGTCGACCAGAACTGGGCGATCATGCCCTTGTGCTTGACCGCCTCGGCGAGAATCACCTCGAAATTGGCGCGCATCGCCTCTTCGCTTTGATACGACTCGAGCAGCGGGCGCGGCAACTTGCCCTGGCTCTGCAGCCACAGGCCGATGCCCACCAACGCGGAGTGGCTACGCACCGTGACGCCCTGGCCGTTGTCGGGATTCCACAGGTCGCCGTAGCTCAGGTTGTCCGGATCGACGGCCGCATAGCGACGGTCGAAGGCGATCGCTTCGGTGCCCCAGTCGCTGGGTGCGAAGTAGCGCTTGCCATCGACCACGCCGCCGACCTCCGAGCCCTCCAGCGCGCTGTCCAGGCAGCCCTGCCACTGAATGCGCGACTCATCGAGCGGCTGGACGAGATTGTAGTCGAGATAACCCGGCACGCGATCGACGGTGGGCATGATCACGTCGAAGCCGCTGCCGTCTGTGGCGCGCAGCGAGTTCATCAACTCATCGTTGGTGCCATAGGGCGTGAAGGTGGCATTGATGCCGCTCTTCTCGCGGAAGTCGGCGAGCATTTCATCGCTGAAATAGCCGGCCCAGGCATAGATCCGCAGGGTCTGCTCCTGCGCCAGCGCCTTGTTGATGTAGAAACCGGGGAACGAAGCGGCGGCCCCCGCGGCCAGTGAGCCCTGCAGGAAGCGACGACGACTGATCGACATGAACCTTCATCTCCTGATGTGTTTTTGCTTCTTGTGTTCTGGCTAGGCTTCGTCTGAAAAGTCGACGAGCGGATGGCCAGGCAAGGCAAAAATTGGCGAAAAGACGGAGTTTACGGGTTGTAAATGAGTACTTTGAGCCAATTTTTAACGCCGCATGGTCGAGCGCAGGCACTCTTCGGACAAAGCCTAGGCGAGATGATGCCGCTGCCGGGTGACGCCCACATGACACATGAGTGACAGCCCGAACACATAGATAATAGCAGCCGTCGCCGAAGCGGGAGGAGCGTCATTCAACGCTGGCGATCACTGTGTGATGAATCGCCCGGCGGCGCTCGGCAACGCCCCGCATCGGCGGGGCGTTGGGGAAGCGTCAAACGGCAAAAGCCGGACTCGCACGATAACCGCGGCCCATGGCGGCCGGTTCAGCCGCCGACACCGGCGACCACCACGCAATCCATACCTTGCTGTTGCAGATCGCGGCAGCTCTGCCGGGCCTGGCTTTCCTTGAGATCGATGACCCGGGCTCGAAACAGCGGCTGGCCATTCTCGGTCGGGGTCACCGAGACGCTCGGCGTGGCCCCGGCGGCATCCACGTAACCGGCCGCGCGGCTGGCCAGCGCCCGCGCCTGGCGGGAATCGCTGAAGGCGCCGACCTGCACGGCCCAGCCGACGACTCCCGCATCCTGCTTGTCGAGCCCGGCGATCAACTGACCGATCGGATCCTCCCCAACCGGCTGAGCCGGATGGCGAATCACCGCGGGCTCGTTGTCGAAGATCGCCGTCTTGGCGACCCAGTCGCCACGGTCCATCAGCGCGGCCCGGGCGAAGCCGCGATCGAGCAGGTCGATGACGTGATCGTCGCGGGAGCGGGCCGTGAAGCCGCCCATCACCACCGAGACGATACGCCGCCCGTCGCGCACCGCCGAGGTGGCGATATTGAAGCCCGACGCGCTGATGAAGCCCGTCTTGAGGCCATCCGCCCCCGGATAACGGGTCAGTACGCGATTGTGGCCGCGGTAGAGCTTGCCCCGATAGGAAAAGCGGGTGCTGGCGAAATAATCGTAGTAGCCGGGAAAGTCCTGCATCAGATGCAGCGCCAGCCGGGCCATGTCACGGGCGGTGGTGACCTGAACGTCGTCCGGCAGTCCCGATGCGTTGCGAAAGGTCGTATCGCGCATGCCCAGCGCACGCGCCTTGTCGGTCATCTGGCGGGCGAAGGCCGGCTCGCTGCCGGCGAGCCCCTCGGCGACGACGGCGGCGACGTCGTTGGCCGAGCGTACAATCAAGGCAAGGATCGCCGTTTCCACCGGGATCCGCTCGCCGGGCTCGAGCCAAAGCTTGGTCGGCGGCTGAGCGGCGGCATGTGCCGACACCGGCAAGCTATCAGCGAGGCTCAGGCCGCCACGTTCGATCGCTTCGAACAGCAGGTAGAGCGTCATCATCTTGGTCAACGACGCCGGGTAACGCGGTTTGTCGGCCCGATCGGCGTAGAGTATTTCGCCACTGGCAACGTCGACGACGATGCCGGCATAGCGCGGGTTGCTTCCGGCCGCCGACGGCGAACTCCAGCCGGCAACGACAATACACGCGGCAACCAATACGGTTAGCGTGCCACGCCGCCAGGCGGCGCCAGGAAAGATGGATGGCATGGTCTCTCGTTCCCTGCTGCTATTATTGTGTCTGGTGTCGTGGCGTGTCACTCGAAACCGCTTGCGTCTAGGAGTCTGTCGGGCTTGGCCGATCGTCACGAGAAGCACGGGTTTCGAGTCAAATTTATCGATCAATTGAGGCGAATAGCGCGCTATTTAACGAAATGGATCGATGAAATTGGCCGAAAGGCCGGGATTCGCAGTAGGTCAGTGTCAAGTCCGACGGGCTCCTAGACCGATTATCGGCCAGCACCTCCTTCTTTGCAGCCCCTTCGAGAAATTTTTCCGGATGGGGCGGCTAAAGTCATTCGCGGCTCGGCCGATATTTTCCTTGCCAAGCGCTGTCCCGGCATTGCGGTGTTATAGCAGATATGAAGCCGCTCGCCGGCATGGATACCGGCGAGCGCGCTTTGCCTGATGCGGCCACCTCCACCAGACGCCTCTGCTATAACTGTAAATAGATCAATACGGCATGAGGCAAGACCATGCAGGAGCTCGAGGCGTCCGAGCGATCCGTCGAACATCTGTGCGCGATCTCGGTCGACCACCTACAGATAGGCATGTACGTCAGCGATCTCGACCGTCCCTGGATCGAGACGCCGTTTCTCATCGAGGGTCTGCGTCTGACCGAAGCCGACGAGCTGGAGCGCCTGCGTCAGTTGTGCCAGCGCGTCTACGTCGATCCCCAGCGCTCGACCCCGGAAGTCCAGGCGCTGCTGCGCGAGCGGGCGATGCCCCTGGAACGTCCCGGGGCTGCTGTCGATCCGAGATATCGGGTGTATCGCGTGCACCCCATCGAACGCCCCGCCGAAGAGGAGCTGCGCCGCGTCAGCCCGGCCTTCACCGAGGCACGCGAGATGTTCCGGCGAATGATGCACGACGAGCAGACTTGGCATCGCAACATCCCCCAGGTCAAGGACACCGTGGGACGCTTCGCCGAATCGGTGCTGGCCAATCCCAGCGCGCTCAGCTGGCTTTCGCGGATCAAGAACGAGAACGAATATACCGCCGAGCACTGCCTCAACGTCGGGGTGATGGCGATGATCTTCGGCCGCCATCTCGGTTATGACCGCAAGCAGATCGAGGAACTCGGCCTGGCCGGCATGCTGCACGATGTCGGCAAGATGAAGCTCAACCGCGCGATCCTCGACAAGCCGGGCAAGCTGACCGCCGCCGAATTCGCGCATATTCGCACCCATGCCCTGCAGGGCTATCAGATGCTGGTCGACGACCCGGGAATACCGCTCGCCGTCAAGAACACCAGTCGCGACCATCATGAGCGCCTCGACGGTACCGGCTACCCCTACGGCAAGCGCAGCGAGGAAATCGGCCTGATCGCGCGAATCATCGCGATCGTCGACACCTATGACGCGATCACCAGCGATCGCCCCTACAGCAAGGCCCGGCCGCCTTCAGAGGCGCTGCGCATACTCTACAAGGCACGCGGCGACCATTATGACGACGCCCTGGTGATTCGCTTCATCGAATGCATCGGTATCTACCCGCCCGGCTCGATCGTCGAGCTGAGCAACGGCATGGTCGGCATGGTGCTCTCGGTCAATCCCGACAACCGCCTGCATCCACGAGTGCTGGTAACCCTCGACGAGAACAAGCAGAGCATCACCGAAACGGTCATCGATCTTGCCAGCGACAACAACCAGGGCGACGAGGCCCTGGAGATCCAGGCGGTGTTGCCGCCGGGGTCATACAATCTGAGCATGGAGAAGATGCTCCTGCACATCGTCTGAGCACCGAAAGGGGTTGCACTAGCCAACCAAAAACGGAGCGCGACTGAGTCGCGCCCCGCTCCATTTCAAGCGCCTTCGATTGCCGTTCAGCCAAGGGATCAGTCGAGAATCACCAGACGATTGGGCAACTCATTGCGCGTATGGGTCGCCGGCACGTGCTGCTTGAGATGCTCGCCGCAAGCGTCGATACAACCCAGGAAGCCTTTCAGCGTCTGCCCGGCCTTCACGTCACGGGTGAACGTCGTCACGATCGACTCCCAGGTGTCGTCGCTCAGGCGACTGGAGATGCCCCGATCGACCAGGATCTCCACGTAGCGTTCGGCCTCCGACACGAAGATCAGCATGCCCGTTCCGCCGTGGGTGTGGTGCAGTTTCTGCTCGAGGAATTGCCGCCGGGCCAGGTTGGCGGCCCGCCAGTGGCGCACCGAACGTGGAATCAGCCGAGTGGTGATGCGTGGCAGGCGAAAGATCAGCCCCAGCGCGACGAAACTTGCCCATTGCACCAACAGCAGCTGATAGGCGTTCAGCCAACCGGGGAAGTAATTGATCGCGCCGGGAATCACGAGGGCGAGAATGCCGGCCCACAACAAGGGGATATAGGCGTAGTCGTCCGCCCGGGAAGCGAGCACGGTGACCAGTTCGGCGTCGGTCTCGCGCTCGACCCGATTGATTGCCTCGGCCACCTGCTGCTGCTCGCTTTCGCTCAATAATGCCATGGACTGCCTGCTCCGAATCCTGAGGTGACGCATCGCGCGCCGATAAACACGGCCGGTCTTACCAGCCACCGGAGGCGCCGCCGCCGCCGAAGCCGCCACCGCCGCCGCCGAAGCCGCCGCCGCCGCCGCCCGAGCCGCCATGGCCCAGAGCGCCACCCAGCAATGCCCCGGCCAGCAGCCCCGAGCGCCCGCGCCGGCGGCCGCCACGACCGCCGCCCCCACCACTGCGCACCAGCGCCATGACGATCACCAGCATGATGAAGAAGAAGATCGAAGCGGGCCCACGGGGATCGTCGCTACGCGCGCCATCGGCCGAGCTGGAGGCCAACGGGTCGCCGCCCAGCACCTGAATCATCGCCTCGACGCCCTGGGTGATGCCGCCGGCGTAATCACCTTCACGAAAGGCCGGGGTGATGACCCGATTGATGATCGCCGAGGATTGCGCATCGGTCAGCCGGCCTTCCAGCCCATAACCGACCTCGATGCGCACTTTCCGCGCGTTGGGCGCGACGATCAGCAGCGCGCCGTTGTCCTCGTCGACCTGGCCGATTCCCCATTGGCGTCCCAGTTGGTAGCCGTACTCCTCGATCGAGCGTCCCTGCAGGTCGCTGATCGTGGCCACCACCAGCTGTTCGGTGGTCGCTTCCTCATGGGCCTTGAGCTTTTCACTCAGCTGCGTTTCGAGCGAGTCGTCCAGCAGTTCGGCCTGGTCCACCACCCTGCCGGTCAGCTCGGGGAATTCGAGCTGCTGCTGGGCCTGGGCGCCCAGCGCCGGGGTCAGCAGCAACGCAAACAGCGCTACGCGTAGGCAGTTGATCATCAAAACTCCACTTGTGGGGCCTGGTCGGCATTGTCGCTGGTCGCTTCGAAGTTCTCGCGCAGCGGCATGTCGCTGTAGAGCAGGCTTCGCCACAGGCGCCCCGGGAAGGTGCGAATCTCGGTGTTGTAGCGCTCGACCGCCTGAATGAAATCGCGACGCGCCACGGCGATGCGATTCTCGGTGCCTTCCAGCTGAGACTGCAGGGCCAGGAAATTCTGGTTGGACTTGAGTTCGGGATAGCGCTCGGAAACCGCCATCAGCCGGCTCAGGGCGCCGCTCAGCTGCTTCTGGGCCTGCTGGAACTGCTGCAATTTCTGCGGATCATCCAGCGACGAGGCATCGATCTGGATGGAGGTCGCCTTGGAGCGCGCCTCGACCACCGCGGTCAGCGTCTCCTGCTCCTGGGCGGCGAAGCCCTTGACCGTCTCGACCAGGTTGGGCACCAGATCGGCGCGGCGCTGGTACTGGTTCTCGACCTGCGACCAGGCTGACTTGACCTGCTCGTCGTAGGTGGGAATGTTGTTGATGCCGCAGCCCGACAGCAGCGTCGCCACGACCATCAGCAGGGCCAACTGCCAGACGTGCCGGCCGGGAAGTAAGGTCTGTCTCGTTAGCATGGGGGCCTTCGTTCCTGTATTGCGACTTGACTGAATCGTTGCGGCGTCGAATCGCCCAAGGTACAGGGCGACTAGCCGCGAGGGAAGCCGGCGGCGCCCTCATAGGCCCATAAAAGAGAAGGAGGCAACCCTGGGTCGCCTCCTTACTGCGGTCACGCTGCCGGCTTATCGCTCAAAAAAAGCCCAGCGGATTGGTGTCGTAGCTGACCAGCAGGTTCTTGGTCTGCTGATAGTGCTCGAGCGCCATCTTGTGGGTCTCGCGACCGACGCCGGACTTCTTGTAGCCGCCGAAGGCGGCATGCGCCGGGTACTGGTGATAGCAGTTGGTCCACACGCGCCCGGCCTGGATGCCGCGGCCCATGCGGAAGGCGACGTTCATGTCGCGGGTCCAGACCCCGGCGCCGAGGCCGAACTCGGTATCGTTGGCGATCGCCAGCGCTTCCGCCTCGTCCTTGAAGGTGGTCACCGCCACCACCGGGCCGAAGATCTCCTCCTGGAACACGCGCATGCTGTTGTTGCCCTTGAGCAGCGTCGGCTGGATGTAATAGCCCTTGTCGTAGGCCGGATCGAAGCTCTCCTTGCCGCCGCCGGTGAGGAACTCCGCACCCTCTTCGCGGGCCACGTCCATGTAGGACATGATCTTGTCGAACTGCTCCTGACTGGCCTGGGCGCCGACCTGCACCTCGGTGTCCAGCGGATTGCCGCGCTTGATCGCCCGGGTGCGCTCCATCACCTTGGCCATGAAGCTTTCGTACATCTCCTCCTGGATCAGCGCCCGCGACGGGCAGGTGCAGACTTCGCCCTGATTGAAGAATGCCAGCACCAGCCCCTCGACCGCCTTGTCGATGAACGCCGGCTCGGCGTTCATGATGTCGGCGAAATAGACATTGGGCGACTTGCCGCCCAGTTCCACCGTCGAGGGGATGATGTTGTCGGCGGCGCACTTGAGAATGTGCGCACCGACCGGGGTCGAGCCGGTGAAGGCGATCTTGGCGATGCGCTTGCTGGTGGCCAGCGCCTGGCCGGCCTCCTCGCCAAGCCCGTTGACGATGTTGATCACCCCCGCCGGCAGCAGATCGCCGACCAGCTCCATCAGCTTGAGGATCGACGCCGGGGTCTGTTCGGCGGGTTTCAACACCACGCAGTTGCCCGCCGCCAGCGCCGGCGCCAGCTTCCAGGTGGCCATCAGGATCGGAAAGTTCCAGGGGATGATCTGCCCCACCACACCCAGCGGCTCATGGAAGTGATAGGACACGGTGTTGGCGTCGATATCCGCCGCGGTGCCTTCCTGAGCGCGAATGCAACCGGCAAAGTAGCGGAAATGATCGACCGCCAGCGGAATGTCGGCGTTGAGGGTCTCGCGCACCGCCTTGCCGTTGTCCCAGCTCTCGGCGACGGCGAGCATTTCCAGGTTCTGTTCGATGCGATCGGCGATCTTCAAAAGGATGTTGCTGCGCTCGGCGGCCGAGGTCTTGCCCCACACTGGCGCCGCCTGGTGCGCGGCATCCAGCGCCCGATCGATGTCCTCGGCGCTCGAACGCGGGATCTCGCAGAACACCGCGCCGGTGATCGGCGTGACGTTGTCGAAGTACTGTCCCTTGACCGGGGCGACGAACTCGCCGCCGATGTAATTGCCATAGCGCTTCTCGAAGCTGACGACGCTGCCGTCGCTCCCGGGGTTGGCGTAGATCATGGCGCGTGCTCCTTGTTGTCATCATGGTTTTTGGCGATTGACCACATTAGAGCATAGCGAAAACCGCGCGTTCTCCCAGCGTCCGGGCATGCCGAGAAACAGCTTCTTTGGTCGTAGACGCCGGTTCGCGAGGGCAACTGGCCGGACATGAAAGCCGCGCCCGGCTTCGGTGGATGGCATTCGACCGGCGAGCGGCCCATTCAGCGTTCAACCTAATGGGCGGCAACAGATTCAACGTGCCGTATTCGGCGGTTTCGTCAGCAAGTGTCAGGCAACTTGCTGTCGCCCAGACAGGCAGCCATCAGGCAATAAATAGTCCTGGCTTTCCTGCAGTACTCTGCACTCCGCGTGTTTCTGCTCAGCAAAGGTCAGCAATAGCCCAGTGAGTTCGGGCAGGCAATTGGCATGGTATATATGGCATAACTGCCGATAGAAAAGTGTCGATTGGTGTTCGCGAAGCAAGCCATCCGCCAGAACCGCGCCGGCCATCGCATCGCCGATCACGAAGAAATGAGGTTTTTTCTGATCACCCTCGGTGTGGATTGGCAGGGCTGCCGCTGGCAGGTCGCCAGTCGCTTGCAGATGCTTGGCCATCTGCATAATTGCTTGAATGCGCTGTTCGCTCTCGTTGGCAAACGCCTCGAAAAGACGGCTCAACGCCAGGCTATAGGGCAAAAACCGTAGAGACAGCATACGATAGCGGTTCAGCGCCTGGTGTTCATGTGAACAGACTAACGTCAATGTTGCCTGCTGGGGCTGCGCAGTGGTCGGCATGGTTGCTTGTTGCGCCATGGTCCTGTCTCCCTTATGACACGACTCGAACTGATTCAACGCAATAAACAGCCTCCCGTTACTATTTATTGGCGTCTTGTAAAAGAAGGGGCCAGGCGGTGAATTCAATTCCCGATTGCTCGATAATCTCGACAGTCACCGGATCATCTCACAGTATTCGTATCGTCCCTGATACCCTGCCCCTTGTTTCGAACTCTAGTCCGAGTTTGAGAATCTGCAGGAAACCCATGTTAAACAATCACGTAATATTTTGTTGATTTTTTAAATGAAAATGTCTCGTTTCGAGTCCTGGAAAACGTCACCGACCGAGCCGCTGACACCCCGATGGCCTGCTGCAGGCCTCAACCGGCCACGCCGACGGCAACCTCCTCGCTACCGCGCTTGAGCATCGCGTAGCTCAGCCCGGTGACCGACGAGCCGATCACAATCGCCAACAGATAGAGCAGCGCCGGCGAGATGGCGTTGGGGATCAGCAGCACGAAGACGCCGCCATGCGGCGCCATCAGCTTGGCGCCGAACAGCATCGACAGCCCGCCGGCCACCGCGCCGCCGACCATGCACGCCGGGATCACCCGCAGCGGATCCTTGGCGGCGAACGGAATCGCGCCTTCGGTAATGAAGCACAGCCCCAGCACGAACGAGGCCTTGCCGGCCTCGCGCTCGGCGACGGCGAACTTGCTGCGGGCCACGACAGTGGCGATGCCCATGCCGATCGGCGGGACCATGCCGGCGGCCATGATCGCCGCCATCGGCGCGTAAGTCTCGGCAGCCAGCAACCCCACGCCGAACGTGTAGGCGGCCTTGTTGACCGGCCCGCCCATGTCGAAGCACATCATCGCTCCGAGCAGCAAGCCCAGCAGCACGGCGTTGGCCGAGCCCATGTTCTCGAGAAAGGCGGTCAACCCGGAAAGAATCGCCGCGACCGGCTCGCCGACCACGTAGATCATCACCAGCCCGGTCACCAGGCTGGCGATCAGCGGGACGATCATGATCGGCTTGAGCGACTCGATGCTCGTCGGCAGCTTGAAGTGACGCACCACCGCCTTGGCGACGTAGCCGGCCAGAAAGCCGGCGATGATCCCGCCGAGGAACCCCGAGCCGATGTCCGCGGCCAGCCAGCCGCCGATCATCCCCGGGGCGATCCCCGGCCGGTCGGCGATCGAGTAGGCGATATAGCCGGCGAGCACCGGAATCATCAGCTTGAAGGCGCTGCCGCCGCCGATCTGCATCAGCGCCGCGGCCAGCGTGCCCTCGTTCTCGTAGGCCTTGATGCCGAACGCGAACGACAGCGCGATCAGCAGGCCGCCGGCGACCACCATCGGCAGCATGAACGACACCCCGGTGAGCAGGTGCTTGTAGACGCCCTTCTCCTTGACGCTCTTCTTGCGTTCGCCGCCCGCGCTCGAGGAAGCGTTCGTGGCGTCCTCGATCTCGGCGCCGACCAGCGCGTCGTCGATGGTCTGCTTGGGCTTTTTCAGCGCATTGCCGGTCGAGGTGCGCCAGATCGGCTTGCCGGTGAAGCGCGTCGGATCGATTTCGATGTCGCAGGCCAGGATCACCACGTCGGCCTCGCGGATCTCGTCTTCGTTCAGCGCGTCCTGGGCGCCCACCGAGCCCTGGGTCTCGACGCGAATCCGATGGCCCTGGGCGCGGCCGGCCTCGGCCAGCGACTCGGCAGCCATGAAGGTATGCGCCACGCCGGTCGGGCACGCCGTCACCGCGACGATATTCTTCGCCGATGAAGACTCAGCTACGGTCGCTTGTGAAGAACTTGGCGCATGTTCGGGCGCCCTAGAAAGCGGCGCCTGTGAAGAGCCGGGCGCATGTTCGGGCGCCTGTGAAGAACCGGGCGCGGCTTCGGGCGCCATAGAAGGCGGCGCCGTATAGGAAACCGCCTCGCGCTCGGCGCGCTCGAGAAAGCCGCGCGGGTCGGGCAACGCCTGGGAAATCGGCGCCTGAAACAGCCGCTTGCCGACGAAACGCTGCGGCTCGGGTATGTACTCGGCAGCGACGATCACCAGCTCGGCGGCATCGATCGCGGTCTGTTCCACCGGACGGGTCGGCTCCAGCTCGCCGTGCATTTCGACCGTCGAGCGCCAGCCGCGCTGCCTGGCCGCCTGCTCGAGCCGCCGGGCAGCGAGAAAAGTGGTCGCCATGCCGCTCGGGCAGGCGGTAATCAGAATCACATTCATGCGAAGGCTCCCTGTGCGTCGTCGCTATCGGCGAGCCGGCGCACGCGCGTGTGTTGTTTAAGATCGGCGAAGTCGGCGGCGGCGGGGTCGCCCACGCCGACATGCCGGACCGATTCGGCGGACAGTGCCGTGGCCAGCCGCAAGGCGTCCTCGGCGGGCAAGTCGGCGAGCACGCCGTGCAGCATGCCGGCGAGCAGCGTGTCGCCGGCGCCCACGGTGCTCGCCACCGCCACCGCCGGCGGCATCGCCAGCCAGGCGCCGCGCCGGCTGAACCACAGCACGCCCTCGCGGCCGGCGGAGATCAGCGCTTCGTCGATGCCGACCTGGTGCAAGCGCCGCGCGGCGCGCAGCCGTGCCGTGTCGCTGGTGAGCGCCTCGCCCGCCCAATCAGCCAGTTCGTGCTCGTTGGGCTTGACCGCGCTGGGCCTGGCATCGATCGCCGCGGCCAGCGCCGGGCCGCTGGTATCGACCCACACCGGCAGGCCGTGACCGCGCAGGCGCTCGATCAGCACGGCGAGATCCTCGGGACCGATGCCCGGCGGCAGGCTGCCGGCGATCACCACCGCATCGGGACGCCGCGCGGTATCCTCGGCGCGGGCGTCGAGCGCGGCGAGCAGCGCCGCCAGGTCGCCGCCGCCGACCGCCAGACCGGGACCGTTGATATCGGTGACGCGCCCGTCGCGCTCGGCGAGCTTGGCGTTGATGCGCGTCTCTCCGGACACCCGGCGCAACACGTCCTCGACGCCCAGCTCGGCGAAGGCGCGCAGGAAGGGGCCGTCGTTGGCGGCGCCGAGAAAGCCCGAGACCGCGACCTGGTGGCCCAGCGCCACCAGCACGCGGGCGACGTTGACACCCTTGCCGGCGGCTGTGAGGTGGGTCGCCTCGGTGCGGTTGACCGCCCCCAGCGTCAGCCGCGGCAGGCGAATCGCCAGGTCCAGCGCCGGGTTGAGGCTGATCGTGAGAATTCGCGCCATCACAGCGCCTCCAGCGCTTCGCGCACCGCGTCGCTGGTGGCCTGTTCGAGCGCCTTGGCGGCATGCCGGCGCGCATCGGCCAGGGTCAGCTCGCGCAGCCGCGCCTTGACCATCGGCACCTGGCGCAGCGACACCGACAGCTCGTCGACGCCCAACCCCACCAGCACCGGCACCGCCTGCGGATCGGAGGCCAGCTCGCCGCACACGCCGACCCACTTGCCCTTGGCATGGGCGGCCTCGACGGTCATCTGGATCAGCCGCAGCACCGCCGGATGCAGGCCGTCGGAGTGTGCGGAAAGCTCAGGATGACCACGGTCGATGGCCAGGGTGTACTGAGTCAGATCGTTGGTACCGATGGAGAAGAAATCGACCTCCTCGGCCAGGCTCGGCGCCAGCAACGCGCTGGAGGGGATCTCGATCATTACCCCGAGCTGCACGTCGGGAGCCTTGATCTCGGCCTGCAGGCGCTCGACGATCGCCTTGGCGGCGCGGAACTCGGCGACATCCTTGACCATCGGCAGCATGATCCGCAACGGCCGTTCGTCGGCCGCGACGAGCAGCGCGCGCAACTGGGTCTCGAGGATCTCGGGGCGGGTCAGCGCCAGGCGGATGCCGCGCAGGCCGAGGAACGGATTGTCCTCCTGGGGCAACGGCCAGTACGGCAGCGGCTTGTCGCCGCCGACGTCCAGGGTGCGCGCCACCAGCGGGCGGCCGTCCAGCGCGTCGAAGGCCTCGCGGTACTCGCCGATCTGGGTGTCCAGGTCCGGCGCCTCGGCGTGGGCCATGAACACGAATTCGGTGCGCAGCAGGCCGACCCCCTCGGCGCCGTAATCGACGGCATCCAGCGCGTGGGCGGTGTTGCCCAGGTTGGCGGCGACCTCGACGCGGTGGCCATCCCGGGTGCGGCCCGGCTCGAAGCGCGCGGCATAGGCTTGGCGCTCGCGCTCCGCGCGCTCCTTCATGCGCAGCTCGGCGCGGGCGCGGCGCTGTGCCGAGGGCGCGGGAATGATCCGCCCGCGCTCGCCGTCGAGGATCAGCTCGCAGCCGTTGGCCAGCAGCATTACCCGCTCGCCGGCGCCGACCACCGCGGCGATGCCCAGCGCCCGGGCCAGGATCGCGCTGTGCGAGGTCGCCCCGCCACGCGCGGTCACGAGTCCGCGGACCTTGGCGGTGTCGAGCCGCGCCACGTCGGAGGGGCCGACGTCTTCCATCACCAGGATGTAGGGCGTGCCCGGCGGCGTCGGCATCTCGACGCCACACAGCAGGCCCAGCACCCGCCGGCCGACATCGCGCAGATCGGCGGCGCGCTCGGCGAGCAATCGGTCGGCGAGCATTTCCTGAGCACGCGCCGCGGTGTCCACGCCGCGCCACCAGGCGGCCTCGGCGGACAAGCCGTCGTCGATGCCCTCGTGGGCGGCCTCGCGCAGCTCGGGATCCTCGAGCATCTCTTCGTGGATCGACAGGATCTCGGCAACCTCGCCGCCCTGGGCGCGGCGGATCAACGCCTCGAGCTGTTCGGCGGCTTCGCCCCGGGCCCGCGCCAGACGCGCCTTCTGGGCCTGCGGGTCGCCGCCGCGCGCAGCGTCGAGATCCCGCGCGCGCTCAGGATAGTCGAAGCACGGCAGACGCATCACGAACACCGGCGCCACCGCCAGCCCCGGCGACGCCGGTACCGCCGGGTGCGGCGTATCGTCTGGCAAGGGCAGCGGCGCAGTTGCGCTGCTGGTTGTGGTCGCCGGCTCGACGTCGACGTCACGGCGCTCGTCGAAAGCCACGACCTGCTCGCCGAGCCCCTCACGCACCGCCTCGGCCATCGCCTGCACGGCCTGCGCCGCGCCTGCGCCCTCGGCGGAAAACACCAGCGTCTGGCCGCGCCGGGCGCCCAGCCCGATGACCTTGGTCAGGCTCGCCGCCGAAACCGCCTCAGCGCCGCCCTCGAGCAGCCGGACCTTGATGGGCAGGCCCTGATCGCGGGCCACCTGAACCAACTGTCTGGCCGGACGGGCATGCAGGCCATGAGCGTTGAGCACCCGGACGCGCATGGTTTCGGCCGCCGCGCGCTCGCCGGCCAGGCGCGCCAGCACGCTCGGCGCGTCGGCATCGGCCAGCGTCTCGCCATCGCCAGCATCGAGCAGTTCAGCGAGCCGTTCGAGCAGGCCGCGATGGGCGTCACCCTGGGCGGCCAGGCAGAACACGCCGTTGACCGCGCCCCTGGGGCCGACGAACACCGACTCGGGGGTCGCCAGCGACAGCGCCGGGGTTGCCACGCCGAGCGTGGCACTGGCCAGCCACAGCCCCTGGCCCAGCGAGACCGGCTCCTGGACGGCGATCGCGGCGACGAAGTCGGCGTTCACGCAATCGGCCTGGCGCAGCCGCGCGGCACCGGCCAGCGCCAGTTCGAAACGATCCCTGGCGGGGAATCCCAGACACAGCGTATCGGCGTCAAGGCGTGCGATCACCGGCGCCCTGGACAGCTCGGCGATCACCTCGGCGGCGCTATCGGCCTCGGCAAGACGTTCGGCGACGCCTTCGCGGTCGAGCACATGGGTCAACGCACGCAGGATGTCGAGGTGTTCGTCGCTCTGCGCGGCGATGGTCACCAGCACGTGCACGCGATGACCGTCGTGCCAGTCGACACCGTCGGGGAACTGCAGCACGCGCACCCCGGTTTCGCGGACCTGATCGCGGCTCTCGGGCGTGCCGTGAGGGATGGCGATGGCGTTGCCCAGATAGGTCGACGACTGGGCCTCGCGTGCGTGCAGGCCGTTGCGGTATTCGGGCGTGGCGCGCCCGGCATCGACCAGCGCCGCGGCGGCCTGATCCAGGGCATCGCGCCAGTCGGCGGCCCGGCAGCCGAGCAGTACGTCCTGCTGGGTAAGCGTCAGCATGCAAAAGGCTCCTCGCGATGGGGGTAGCGACAGGCCAGCTATGCAGGTGCTTATTACCGTTAGCTGAATCGTGTCACTTTGGAGATAGCGCTATGCTGAAACGATCCACTGGGTTTATCAAGCGACTCGTTCTACGACCTTCGCAGGGGATATGCGCGCCGCCGCGCCCGTTCTTCGCATATCAGCGTGAAAGAGAAGGAAAGCGGCATATGAAAAGACTTCTGTGCAAATCGTTCTGATACCAAGACCCCAACGCAAGCACACACCGCGGTAATGGATATTCGGCTAGGAGGTCTCAGAAAGAATCTCTACGATGGGACACGTCGGCACATCCTCTCCGCTGCATTGCGCCGCCATCTCTTTCAAGGCGCGTTGCATGCGATGCAGATCATTTATCTTGCGCTGGATCTCATCGGCATGCCTGAGTGCGAGCTCCTGTACCTGGGCGCAGGTGTAATGCCCGCCATCAACCAGTCGTAGCAGATCCTGCACTTCTTCGAGGGTGAATCCCAGTTCGCGGCTTCGGCGGATAAACGTCAGCCGCGTGAGGTGGCGCTCTTCATAGCTGCGAAAGCCGTTATCGCTTCGGGGCGGATCCGGCAGAAGCCCGATTCGCTCATAGTAGCGAATGGTCTCGATGTTGCAGCCGGTCCGCTTGGCCAGCTCCCCTCGACGTAATGGCATGGTCTATTTTCCCTGTTGATCCTGTATCAACTACAGGGGGTACTGTAGCGACAAATGTCCCTATGGCAAAGAGGTTCACGATGGCAACCAGCAAAGACCAGACGCTTGATCGAGGCGAGCAAGCCACACCGAGCCGATCAGGGCGCAAGGGGCTTTTGGCAGGTGGTGGCGCCATTGGCGCGGTACTCGCTTCCGCCTGCTGCATTCTGCCGCTGGTGCTGTTCTCACTGGGCATCGGGGGTGCCTGGATGAGTAATCTCACGATGCTTAAACCCTACCAGCCGCTCTTTATCGCCTTCACCTTGGTGATGCTCGGCATCGGCTTCTACACCGTCTACCGCAAGCCCAGCAACACCTGTCGGGCCGACGCCTGCAGCACGGATGGCTATTGTGGCACGCCGCTGGCCGAGCGGGTGATCAAGATCGCGCTATGGAGTGCGACACTGCTCATCGTGGTGGTGCTTGCCTGGCCGTATATCGTTCCACTCCTCCTGGGCTAATTAACTTTCTAACTTTCGGGAGTCTTTCATCATGAAAATTCGTACCTTGGCTGGCACGCTTGTCTTGTCCGTGGCAAGTATCGGGACGGCCTTCGCCGCTCAGCAGACCATCACCCTGGCGGTTGACAACATGACCTGTTCGAGTTGCCGCTATATCGTCAAGAAGGCGCTCTTGAAAGTGCCCGGCGTGGAAACCGCCACGGTTTCCTACGCGGAAAAAAGCGCCACGGTAACCTTCGAAGATACCGAGGCAAGCGTGGCGGATTTGACCGCCGCCACCACCAATGCGGGCTATCCGTCGCGCCTGGCCGCCGAGAACACTGAACAAGCCCAGTAACCGACTGGTCCTCATTCAACGAGGGCTGCGGGTGCTGTGCGAAAGGTTACCGAGGAGTGTCTATGCAAACCACGATCACAATTACCGGCATGACCTGCACGCGTTGCGCCGACTCGATCCAGGCAGCGCTCGATGCGCTGCCCGGGGTCGAGGCTGAGGTCTCTTATGACCAGGGCCGCGCGGTGATAACGCGCCCGGGCGAGGTGGGTACCGAGCGTCTGCTCGAGACGATCCGTGCCAAGGGCTATGGCGCCGAGTTGACGCAGGCCACAGCGCCAACCGACAACGCACGGGACAGTGACCATGGCCTGCATATCGCCGTGATCGGCAGCGGAGGGGCCGCCATGGCGGCGGCGCTGAAAAGCGTCGAGCGGGGCGCCCGTGTCACGCTGATCGAACAGGGCACCATCGGGGGCACCTGCGTCAACATCGGCTGTGTGCCTTCCAAGATCATGATCCGTGCCGCGCATGTTGCTCACCATCGCCGCGAAAGCCCGTTCGATGACGGCATCACGGCGACGGCGCCGAGCATTGATCGTGGCCGCTTGCTGGCCCAGCAGCAGGGGCGCGTGGAAGAGTTACGTCACGGCAAGTACGAAAGCATCCTGGAAGGCAACCCGGCCATCACGGTCATTCGCGGCAGGGCCCGCTTGCGTGATGCACAGACCCTGATTGTTGACCAGGACGATGGCAGCGAGCGTGAAGTCGCCTTCGACCGTGCCTTCATCGGCACCGGCGCGCGTCCCGCCATGCCGCCGCTTTCCGGGTTGGCTGACACGCCCTACTGGACCTCGACCGATGCCCTGGCCAGCGACACCCTTCCCGAGCGCCTGGCGGTGATCGGGGCATCGGTGGTTGCGGTGGAGCTGGCCCAGGCCTTCGCGCGGCTGGGCAGCCAAGTGACGATCCTGGCGCGTAGCCGCCTGTTCTCCCGCGAGGACCCGGCCATCGGCGAGGCCCTGGAAGCCGCTTTCCAGGCCGAAGGCATCGAAGTATTACGCGGCGTCCAGATCAGCCAGGTGGTGCATGGTGACGGTCAGTTCGTGCTTACGACGGACACGGGGGACATCAAGGCCGACAAACTGCTGGTCGCGACGGGCCGCACGCCCAATATCGAAACGCTGAACCTCGAGGCTATCGGCGTGGAGACGGCTCGCGGAGCGATTCTGGTCGATGACTCGCTGCGTACCACCGTGCCCACTATCTATGCCGCCGGCGACTGCACCGACCAGCCGCAGTTCGTCTATGTCGCCGCTGCCGGCGGCAGCCGCGCCGCCATCAACATGACGGGGGGCAAGGCGCGCCTGGACCTGTCCGCCATGCCGGCGGTGGTCTTCACCGACCCGCAGATCGCCACTGTCGGTTTGTCCGAGGCCGAGGCCCAGGCCCAGGGGTTCGCCACCGACAGCCGTACCCTGACCTTGGATAACGTGCCCCGTGCGTTGGTCAATTTCGAGACCGGCGGCTTCATCAAGATCGTCGCCGAGCGCGACAGCGGGCGGTTGCTCGGCGTCCAGGCCGTGACCGGCGAAGCCGGCGAGCTCATCCAGACGGCGGTCATGGCCCTGCGTGCCCGGATGACGGTGCAGGACATTGCCGACGAACTCTTCCCTTACCTGACCATGGTCGAAGGGCTCAAGCTCTGTGCCCAGACCTTCACCAAGGACGTCAAACAACTGTCCTGCTGCGCGGGGTGACCAGCCACGATGCGAAGGGGCCGATGCGCTTGGCCACTACAACATGATCTCGGACGCAACCAATGCGCTGTGGCGTGACCGCGCTGTCTCGGTCGAGGAGGCCGGGTTTCCGACACGGTTCTGGAACTGCACCCGGCCTCCTGATCAGGCAGGTGTAGCGAGCCAGGCAAGGCCTGGCCCTGTCATCAAGGCCGCCGGGGCGGTCCTGGGCAGGCTGACTTTTTCAGTTACAGACATAAACAACCGCCACCTTGTCCCAGTGACAACTACAGGCCTACGTTGACGTCAGCAAGGTCAGGAGTGTCAGCAACACCGCCGCTAAGCGAAGGAGTAAACAAGATGGCAGCATCCTACGATCTCGTCGCCATCGGTACCGGCACCGCCGCTAAAATAGTCGTCATGCGTGCCCAAGCCGCCAACTGGCGTGTGGCGATCATCGACTCCCGCCCCTTTGGGGGCACCTGTGCCCTGCGCGGCTGCGACCCCAAGAAGATGATGATCCAGGGGGCCAAGGCGCTGGACCATGCGCACCACATGCAAGGCAAGGGCGTAGAGGGAGAGGTCCGTATCGACTGGGCCGAGTTGCTACGCTTCAAGCGAGGGTTTACCGATCCCGTGCCTGAAAAACACCAGGCCATGTTCAGCGACAAGGGCATCGATACCTACCATGGCCAGGCGCGTTTTACCGGTCCCAACAGTCTCGAGGTCGAGGGCCAGGCGCTTGAAGCGCGGCATGTCCTGATCGCCACGGGCGCCGAGCCGGCTACCCTGGGCATTCCAGGCGAAGAATACCTCATAGACAACGAGCAGTTTCTTGAGTTGGCTACGTTGCCACCGCGGATTGCCCTGGTCGGCGGGGGCTATATTGCCGCCGAGTTTTCTCACCTGGCTGCCCGGGCCGACGCCCAGGTCACCGTCCTGCAGCACGGCGAGCGGATGCTCAAGCCCTTCGATCCGGACCTGGTCGATTGGCTCATGGAATCCTTCCGTGATCAAGGTATCGATGTGCGCACCCAGACCACCGTGGACGCCATCGAAAAGACGGCCTCTGGCTATAACGTTCGCACCTCCTCGAATGGCGAGACCGGCACGGTTGAAGCAGACCTGGTGGTCCATGCGGCCGGCAGAATACCGGCGCTCGAGGCCCTCAACCTGGAGGCGGCCGGTGTCGAGACCGAGAAAGGGCAACTATCGCTCAACGAGCATTTGCAAAGTACCTCGAATCCCGCCGTCTATGCCGCAGGCGATGCCGCCCAGGTGGGGCCACCGCTGACGCCGGTATCGAGTCATGATGCCAAGGTGGTCGCCGCCAACCTGATCGACGGCAAACGCACAATGCCGAATTACAAAGGGGTACCGAGTGTCGCCTTCACCATCCCACCCATCGCCTCGGCCGGCCTCAACGAAGCGCAGGCCCACGCGCAAGGGCTGAAATTCCGCGTCTCGAGTCAACATGCCCCCGACTGGTTTACTGCCCGCCAGGCCGCCGAGCCGGTCTACGGGTTCAAGGTACTGATCGAAGAAGCGACGGAAAAGGTACTGGGCGCTCATCTCGTCGGCCCCAACGTGGATGAAGTCATCAATGTTTTCGCGCTGGCCATCCGGCATGGGCTCACCACCACGGATCTGAAGACCACGATGTTTGCCTACCCGACAGGAGCCTCGGACATAGGCTCGATGCTCTAGGATTTGTCCGAAAACTACCTGCGCTCGGCCATGGACGCCCATGGCTGAAGTCCTTGATACCGAGGGTTTTGTCGGGGCATGGATAAATTCTTAGTAACTATTCAGCTCATGCCGCCTGATCCTGGTCGTCCTGTCGCATGAAGGTGGGCACCTCGCCGGCAAACAGTTGCTCCAGCGCCGTATGCGCCGCCATGCCTTGCTTGACCGCGGTGGA